>JAPKCE010000162.1 GCA_028823075.1 Myxococcota bacterium | reverse complement strand
AGCCGCTTGGTGCATGAGCCGGTGGGGGTTTGCGCGCTGATCTGCCCTTGGAACTACCCTCTTTTACAAGCGTCTTGGAAACTGGCGCCGGCTTTGGTGGCCGGCTGCACCGTGGTGCTAAAACCCAGTGAGTTGACGCCGCTGACCTCGCTTCGTTTCAGCGAACTGGCGCAGCAGGCGGGTGTCCCGGCGGGGGTTCTTAATATCGTCCTGGGCCCCGGCACGACGGTGGGCGCCGAGCTCGCCGAAAACGTCGCTGTGGATCTGGTCTCGTTCACCGGTGGCGTGAGCACGGGCCAGACGATTATGCGCGCCGCTTCGAGCAACCTCAAACGCATCGCCCTCGAGCTCGGCGGCAAAAATCCGCACATCATCTTCGACGACGCCGATGTCGATCTCGCTGTGGATCATGCTCTGAACGCGGTGTTCTTCCACGCCGGCCAGATCTGTTCAGCGGGTGCCCGCTTGTTGCTTCAAGATGGTATTTATGACGTCTTTACCGAGCGCTTGCAGGCGCGCATGCAAAGGATCCGGCTCGGCAACGGCTTGGACGATACCACCCAGATGGGGCCGCTGATCTCGGCCGAGCATCGCGCCGGCGTCGCGGCACGGGTCGCCGCGGCACAGGTCGAGGGGGCGCGGCTGCTGCTCGGCGGTGGGGTGCCAAGTGACGAGGCACTGGCGCAGGGCTTTTACTATCTGCCCACCCTTTTTACCGACTGCACGTCGCAGATGGAGGTGGTGCGCCAAGAGATCTTTGGACCTGTGATCACCATCGAGCGCTTCGCCACCGAGGACGAGGCTCTGCGCCGGGCTAACGACACCGAATACGGCTTGTCGGCGGGGTTTCGTACCGAGGATGTGGCGCGTATCGAGCGCATGTCCCGGGGGCTTCGCTTCGGCACCGTCTGGGTCAACGACTACAACGTCTACTTCGCCGAGGCGCCCTGGGGCGGCTTCAAACGCTCGGGTATCGGCCGGGAGCTGGGCGCCGCTGGGCTCGATGAGTACCGGGAGATCAAGCATATCTATCAGAGCCACGCCCCCCAAGCGCTCAACTGGTTCGGTTCATGAGCTTGATCCCTGCCGGGCGCCGCATCGACGCCGTACTCTTCGATATGGACGGCACGCTGATCTGCAGCGAGGACCGCACCGATGCGGCGGTGCTGGCGCTGCTTGCCGAGCATCGCATCGATGCGCCGGCCGACTTTGACCTGTCCACCTTTCACGGCGTCACCTGGGCCGCCAGCGTGCCGCCCTTGGTCGCGCGCTGGCCGCTGCTCGACGGCGTCGATGTCGCGGCGGCGTTGCAGCGGCATTTTCACCAGACCTTCGTCACGGATCCACCGATGAACATGCCGGGGGCGCTTGACGCGGTGACCGCCGCCTCGGCTGCTGTGCCCGTTGCCATCGTCACCTCGAGCAACCGCGAAACCTTGGCGCTGGTCTGCGAGCAATTGCAGCTTACCGGCTTGGTTTCGGCAACGGTCTGCGCCGAGGATTGCCGAACATCAAAGCCCTCACCCGAGCCTTTTAACTTGGCGGCGGCACGCCTAAATGTGGCGCCCGAGTGCTGTCTGGTCTTCGAGGATTCGCTGGCCGGTGTGCGCGCTGGGACGGCGGCCGGCGCGGCGGTGATCGCGGTGGGCTCTGAGAGCGGCCATGAGCCCTGGATCGATGATTTTGAAGCGCTGCCGGCGGGTTTCTTCACGCAGAGTCTTGGGGGCTCCGATGAGTGAAACCACGCAGCAGAGGGCGCGCATGTGGTGAGTGCCGGTTCTGACCACCACCTGGCTCTCCTACGCCGGCTTCTATTTTTGCCCTAAGAACTTCGCCATCGCCAAACCGTCGATCATGGTAGTGCACCCTTCTGGTCGCATTTCATCGTCGAAGCCTCGCGTGGCCGCAACCTTAGCGTAAAGGAGCCGAAGATTGCTTTGAACGTTGCTGCAACTCCGACTTCACGCGCGCCCTTAAAGCCTGCTAAGCTGGAACCCAACCAAGGAGCGCCCCATGATGAATCCGATGAGCCACCTCAAGCGCCTAAGTCCAATGCTCTTAAACCAGCTTAAGGGTGGCAAAACGGACAAGGGCACAGCAGCTCAAGCGGCAAATCAGGTCAATCCGCATGCTGATGCATTTGAACGTGCTGGCAGGACCATGGGTCGCGGCGCCGCGCAAAATGCCGGAACGTCGCAAAACGCTGGCTCGGAAGCCTCGCAGAACTTCCGCCTGTCGGGTCATCTCGGTGTGCGTTCGAAGAGCATCGACTGGGACCGCGGCGGTCGCGCTGGCTACAGTAAGGGATGGGTCGACACGAAGTACGATCACAAGACCTTTGCCGACACCAAATGGACCAATCGCCCCGACCAAGAAAACGCTGAGAATAAGACCGGTATTCCGATCAGTGCGACACTGTTCAATATCGGTGCTCGCCGTGAAGTGACGGCGGCTTCCATACGCGCTGAAGCCACGGTCGCCGGTGCTAATCTGAACGGCGAACTCTATGCTGGTCGGTTGCGCGGCACGACGACTCTGGGCGCTAGTGCCGATCTTAACACAATGACCGTGAAAGTCGATCTTGGCCTGCGCGGCGAAGCGCATCTACTCGGTGTCCAAGCCTCGGGGAAACGTAAGTTCGGTAGCGATGCGATCAATACCACCACCACAGTGTGGGGTAACGCTTATGTGGGTGCCGAGGTCGGTGCCAAGGCGGGGGTCAACTTCAACCCACGTAGCGGCGATGTCGGTGTCAGTGCCGGATTAGACGCCTTCGCGGGTGCCAAGGCCAAAGGCCTTATACGTCAGAGCTTAGGATTTGCTGGTGAGAACATCGGCCGGGGTGGGGTTAGTGGTGAGGCCTGGGCCGGAATCGGTGCCAGTGCCAACGCTTCAGCCGGCTTTGAAGACGGCAAGTTCAAACTAAGTGGCTCGCTCGGCGCAGCGTTGGGGCTAGGCGGCAAGGTCGGATTTTCCGTCGAAGTCGATGTCGTTGGAACGGGTCGAGCGATCACAAAGACCGCATCCGCGGCTGTCGATATCGCCGCTGATGCTGGCAAGAATGTTGCCAACGCTTTCAGTTCGGGGTGGAGTGCGGTTAAGAAACTCTGGTAACCTCGAAGGGTCGCTCATGACTCAAAAAATTGAAGAACTTCTATTGGCGGGACGTCTTGATGAGGCGTCCCATCTAATTTCTGAGGCTTTGGCCGCCAACCCGAACGACGTCGATGTACGGGTCGCACAAGCTCGACTTGTCGGTGCGGGTGGTGATCTCAACGCGGCGTTAAATACGTTGGAAGAAGTGCTCGAACTCGCACCAACTCATACCAGGGCGCGCGGTTACCGCGGCGTTTTGCTCTACGAACTTGACCGAGTTGAGGAGGCGCAGGGCGACCTTCAAGCCGCGGTCGATGCGGGCATGGACGATGGCGCGGTGCATTTTGGCCTGTCTCGTTGTCTCGCTGTCGGAGGCGATCTCGCCGGTGCACTGGCACAAACCGATGCTGCTTTGGTCGATCAGCCACAGAACTGGGCCTTTCTCTTTGTGCGCGCTCGCTTGCTCAGCGACCTTGAGCGCTACGACGAATCACTGCAGGCCTTGCACGAAACGGTGCAGGCTGACCCGACGCAGGAAGAGCCATGGATCGTGCTCTGTACGGTCTTGATCAATCTCGGACAGGTCGCCGACGCTGTGGTCAACCTGCAAACGGCGATGAAGCAGGTGGCAGGGACTGAGCGAATCCAGGAACTGCTGGCGCATGCCGCACTCGCCCAGGGCGACGTCGATCTGGCAACACATCACCTCGAAGTCCTAAGCAAAGCGCACCCGAAAGACCCAACCACCCTCGGTAATCTGGCTTTATGCTACGTCGCTGGCGGCCGCAGTCAGATGGCCGAGTCGGTGTACCGCAACGCTCTTGCGATCGCGCCGAAAGACGCGGTGTTGCATTACCAGTTGGCCTCGCTCATCGAAGAACGCGAGGGCGACGCGGTACTTCACGAAGCCGTCCAGCATTATCGGGCTGCGATCGATGCAGACCCGAAGATGTGGGAGCCACTCAGTGATCTCGGGCGTCTGCACGTCACCCAGAGTGCCATCCATGATCTCGACCGCGCCTTCAGGCTCTTTGCGCGGGCGATCAAAGTTGCCGGTGAACGCCCGGAGATCCTTTTGAATATGGCGGTCGCCTATGCGCATCGCGGTGATAAAGCCGCCTGCAAGCGGACGTGCAAACAGATCGAGATGCATCCGGAAGCAGAGAATGCACATAAGGATCAAGCGCATGCTTTAGCCAAGCATGTGAGCAGCTAAACAATGGGTTCCATTGAAATCTTTTTGCTCTGCATCGCAGCGATGCAGCGGTGATCGCGGTGGGCTCCGATGAGTGAAACCACGCAGCAGACGGTACGCATGTGGCGGGTGCGGATTCTGACCACCACCTGGCTCTCCTACGCCGGTTTTTATTTTTGCCGTAAGAACTTCGCCATCGCCAAATCGTCGATCATGTCGTCGATGGAGATCGATCGCTCGGATGTGGCGCATCTCTTCACCGCCTACCTCGCGGCCTATATGCTGGGACAGTTCCTTACCGGGTTCTTGGGGCGACGGGTTGCCACCCGCATGTTGTTGCTCACCGGTATGGGCATTACCTTGGTGTGCAACGTCGCCTTCGGCTTTAGCTACCTGATGGGGCCTGCCGGCTATTGGCCTTTTCTCTTCTTAATGGTCGTCAACGGCTTCGCCCAATCGACCGGCTGGCCGGGTAACGTCGGCGTGCTCGGTAACTGGCTTGAGCGGCGAGGGCGCGGCCGGGTGATGGCGGTCTGGGCGACCTGCTACCAACTGGGCAGCATCTTAGCGAAGGCATTTGCTGCTTTGATGATCGGTATTGCCGGTGCCGCCTGGTCGTTTTGGGGCGCCTCGATCATCATGCTGGGCGTCTGGCTGATCTTCTACCGCTACCAGCGTGACGCCCCTGAAGACGTGGGTTTGTCGGCGATGGTGGAGGAGGTTGAAGTCCTTCAAAGCGATGCTGGGCCTGTTGCCACCGACGGGATTTTTGCCGGTTGGACGCGGCAGGTGGTGGTGACCATCTTCTTGATGGGCGGCTGTTATTTCACCTTCAAGTTCCTGCGCTACGCCCTGGACAGTTGGGGCCCGCTGGCGATCGAGGAACTCTTTGGTACCGACGCGGCTACTGCCGGCTACATTTCAACCGTCTTCGATTGGGTCGGCTTTGCTGGCGTGCTTGTTGCCGGCTGGGCATCTGACCGTTTCTTCGCTGGTCGTCGTTATCAAACGATCGTGCTGATGACAGTGGGCATGGTGCTCGCCTTCGCTTTTCTGGCGATCATCGGCATGAATTCGCTGTGGCTCTTCGCTGTCGGCCTGTCTTTATGCGGCTTTATGTTGATGGGACCGGATTCGCTAATC
>JAPKCE010000161.1 GCA_028823075.1 Myxococcota bacterium | reverse complement strand
GTTCGGGTTCGGGTTCGGGTTCGGGTTCGGGTTCGGGTTCGGGTTCGGGTTCGGCCTCGGGTTCGGCCTCGGGTTCGGCCTCGGGTTCGGCTTCGGCTTCGGCTTCGGCTTCGGCTTCGGCCTTGGCCTTGGGTTTAATGCGCTCTATAATACCGCGACTTTCAGGCAACTGCCGTTCAAAGTCGTCAGGATCACCAATGTTCATAAAGCGTCCGAGATGATTGACGAGTTCGCCGAGCACCACCGGAGCGGGAAGGAAGTGATCGGCGCCCAAGGCCAAAGCTTCGGCATTACCTTGAATACCGCCGATAACCGTCAGGGGCAGCAGATCAGCTCCGCTTCGCCGACGAATACCTGCCACCCAGGTTTCAATCTGTTCGGTGCCGACCGCTCCGGCGATGAGCATCGCATCGGGAACGGCCATATCGTCGGGAAGATCACTAAAGACCAGCACCTCAGGCCCGAGCAGGTCGAGGGCGCTGCGCATTGCTTGGGCACTGCTTGGGTCAGGGTCTATAATCCACAGGGTTTGACTCATGATCGACTACAACAACTCCGAAGGGTCGACATCGATGGCGACGCGAACTCCCATTTTGATCCAAGCGGCGCGCGTCGGCGCCATCGCGGTTAACCAAGCTTGCAAGGAGCTTGCCGTTTTACTCGTGGCCATCACTTGAAAGCGATATCTGCCGCGAAGTTTTTCAATTACTGCCGGAATGGGCCCGAAAACGTCGACGTTCGGGTGGCGCACGGCCGCCAGGTCTGCCGCAGCGCGTTCGCACTGGCTCGGGTCGGGATGCGAACAGCGCAGCATGGCAGCGCGTGAAAACGGAGGTAAAGCCAGGTTCTTTCGGCGTTGCATTTCGAGTTTATAAAACCCTTCAGCGTCATGTTTCGAAGCGCAGCGAATTGCCAAATGGTCGGGGTCAAAAGTTTGAAAAAGAACTCTGCCCGGTCTGCCGCCCCGGCCAGCTCGTCCGGCAACTTGGGTTAGCAGGCTAAAACAGCGCTCGGCGCAGCGCGGATCCGGCATGCGTAAACCCTGATCCGCGCAGATGACTCCCACCAAGGTGACACCTTCAAGGTCATGCCCTTTGGCGAGCATTTGCGTGCCAACTAGTAGGTCGGTCTCGCCTTCTGCCATCGCTTTTAATGTGGCCTCGAGCCGTCTTGTTGAGCGCGCTGTATCGCTGTCGAGCCGAGCGACTCGGGCATCTGGGAAGCGCTCAATACAAGCCGCTTCGAGCTGTTGGGTGCCGATTCCAGCGTCGATTAAAGCTGAAGACCCGCAATCAGGACAGCGCTCAGGCGGTCGGCTTTGGCGGCCGCACCAATGACAAACAGCGCGCTGGCCGCGGTGAATCACCATCGGTACCGAGCAGTCTGGGCAGCCGTTGCGATGACCACAGTCTAAGCACAGCAATGCGGGAGCCCAGCCACGCCTGTTGAGCAAAAGCATCACCTGTTCTTTGCGGGCTAAAGTCTCTTCGATGAGCTTACAAAGCGTATTCGACAGCGGGTATTGATCGCTGCCCGCACCGCGTAAGTCGACGATCTGCACCGGGGGAAGCTGGGCCCCTGTGGCGCGTGTTTTAAGGCGATGAAGCTGGGTGTTATGCTCCCCGGTTATGCTGCGATGATAGGATTCTAAGCTTGGGGTTGCCGAACCTAATACAACCGGAATTGCCTCCTTTTGGGCTCGGTAAATTGCTAGGTCTCGAGCTTGGTAGCGCAAGCCATCAGACTGTTTGTAGCTGCTGTCATGCTCCTCATCGACGACGATTAACCCCAACTTCGGCATCGAGGCAAAGACGGCAGACCGTGCACCGATGACAACAGCAGCCTCGCCCCGCCGGGCTCGGTGCCAGGCGGCGCGACGAGCTCCTGGCGCAAGCGCCGAATGCAGCACCGCGATGGCATCCCCAAAACGAGCAGCAAAGCGCTGCACCATCTGCGGGGTAAGAGCGATTTCGGGCACCAACACTAGCGCTTGTTTACCCGCTGATAACAGCCGCTCAATCGCTTGCAGATAGACTTCGGTTTTCCCCGATCCGGTGATTCCAAAAACTAGGTGCTGGGCAAAACCAGGGCTTGCGCAAATGGCTTCGACGACCTGTTGTTGCTCGTCGTTTAGGGTTGGGGCTTTGTCGCGTTTTTGCAGGTCGGTATCGGCCCAGGAGCGACGCTGAGTTTCAATGGCTTTTTTGGCGCAAAGCTCGCGGATTAGTCGGCGCATTCCTTTGCGTTTTTGCAAAGCGTGCAGCGGCTGCCAAGATCCGATTGAATACAGCTCGCTAAGGAGCTCGAGTTGGCTTTTGGCGCGCCCAGGAAATTCGTCAGGGTGCAAAATGGCGCGCAGCCACTCGGTCTTGGGTTCAGGTTTAGCCTTTTTCACCTCAACGGCAGCTTGAACAGCGCCGCAGCGCATCAATCTCGCTAGGCTACGGCTGTCGAGATTTTTAGCGGCCAGCGAGCCATCTTTAGAAAACTCGCTTTCGAGATGAACAAGATCAAAAGGCAGTGGCTGCTCGGTTTGTCGAAGGAGTGTTTTGACGGTTTCCACGCCAAGTCCCGCAGGCAGAGCAGCGCGCACAACATCACAAGGCTCAGCTCGATACCAAGCCATGGTGAAGCGTAAGGTGGCGACGAGTTGGGCATCCAGCGCAGGCTCATCATCGAGCAACTCAAAGATGCTTTTACTGCCTAAGTTCGGTACTTTTTTGTGAAGGGCCATGATCAGACCGGTGGCGCGCCCGTTGCCCAAAGGGATGAGAGCGCGACTGCCGACGGTGGCTTTTATGTTGGGAGGTACGATGTAGTCGAGCAGGCGTCCAACAGGTCGAGACACGGCCACTTCAGCGATGAGTTCGAGCTTTGTCGGACTCTCAGCATTCATTGTTGCAGTTCAGCCTGAACCCTAGCGCGCAAGGAATCACTGCCATGGTCTAAGGCGCAGCGCAGGGAGGCGATCAACAAACCTTCGGCGTCACCAGCATCGTAACGCTTGGCGCTCGGGACCATGCCGAGCATCCCTTTATTGGCCGCTAGAGTTTGCAGGGCATCGGTCAACTGAATTTCGCCAAGGGCGCCACTGCCTTGGTTGCGCAGGAGATCAAAAAGCTGGCGGGGCAATACATAACGGCCGGTGATGGCGAAATTGCTGGGCGCATTTTCGGGCTCTGGCTTTTCGACCAGGGTATCGATCTGCATCTGTCTGTCGCGCCAAACGCCGCCCACCATACCGTATTTACGGCTCTGTTCCGGCGCAACCTCGAGTAAGCCGATGACACCTTTCTCCGGTGCGCTGTCGCTCAGTGTGATGAGTTCGCTGAGCGCCGACGGAGAGCCGAAATAGAGATCATCCGGCAGTAAAACGGCGACGCGATCCTGGTTAAAGCCGAGTTCACCGCAGAGTACGGCGTGACCAAGGCCGCGTGCATCACCTTGGCGGACCTCGATAAATTGACAGCTTTTCGAACGCTTTACGATCTCTGCCGCCGCCTCATCTTTAGCGCTTTTAGTTAATATGGATTCGAGATGCGGGTGGCGGTCAAAATGATCCATCAGGCCCGACTTTCCACGCCCGCTAATTAAAACAATACGTTCAATCCCCGCGGCGACTGCTTCGGCGACGACCCATTCAATGCTCGGTCGATCGAACACCGGAAGCAGTTCTTTGGGTACCGAAAACGATGCGGGGAGCATGCGCGTGCCCCATCCAGCAGCCGGAATAATAGCAGTGGTTACGGTCATGGGCTTGACGCCTTTCGAGCACGGTGGTGAGGCAGGGTTGGAGATTTCTCGTGCCTGTGTATGGTTTCTTGTTGATGGCAGCAACGGCTTCGACCTTTGGCGGCGGCGGAAGTCTCTTTGGGGCTCGTTTCCCCGGGCCTGAAAGTCATCCTGGCGCGGTGATTTGGCAAGCGCAATACTTGGCGGTTTCGAGCATTAGTCGCGACCTCCCCCACCCCGATGTCGATCTCGAATTCAGCGCCCTTGACCCTGGCCGTGGTTTCCTCGGCGCGGCCACGGGGATGCGTTATCGTTATCATGGCGCTGAGCGTCATCTTGTGGGCGGTTCGGCGTCGCTTGGCCTGCGTCTTGGTGGCGGTTTTGGTCTCGGTTTCGCCGGGGCTTATGAAGCGGACCAAAGCATGCTGGATAGTCTGCGATGGGGCGTTAGTTATGCGGCTTGGAGAGCTCCGGGTGGAGCTGGGCTTATTTTGGGCTTGGATAGAGATTCTGCAAAAACGGGTGATCAGAGCTGGCGCATGAGCACGGCCTTTCGACCCGTCGATGGTTTACAACTTGGCTGGGACCACCGGTTTGATGGTAGCAATTACGGCGCAATTAAGTGGCGTTTTGGGCCCGCCGAATGGGTTGGCGGTTTTGAGCTTGATGGAGATTATCAACTCGGTCGTTACGGTAGCGGTTTGCGCTGGCATGATAAGGGCGGCTGGCTCGGTTTAACCTGGGGACGTGAAAAAGAGGTTAACCGTTTGAGCTTTGAATTGGTGGTGCCGGTTGGTCAAGCCGCTCGAACTGCCCGCTAAGATAGAAAAGCTACGCCGCCCGGCGGAGGATGTGTTTCATCTTCTTCTGCGCAGCGGCGGTGACAAGCGGCATTTTGTATTCATTCTAAACGCTCCGCTTGCCGGGGTCTGGGAGACGGATGGCCCGGTCTCTCCAGGCCTGGCTCCTCACCCTTCTCAGGCGATGCTTCGCAAACCCTCAGCAGCACCGCTTACGGGCCTGCTGACGGCGCCGGGGTTATGGGAGCTCATCACTGCCGACGGTTCGGTTTTATGTATAAGTTGGCGCCGCAAGTCTCGAGGGGTCTGGTGGGCTCGAGAGGCGCGTTTGGGCGGTGAGCCTGCGCTTTGCTTTCCTGAGCTTGAGTGGCGTCCATCACATAATATTTTGCTCAAACGGCAACAGGAAGAGACCGCCGAATGGCGCCGCAACCAAGGGCTTCGGATTCGTCGGTCGATCGCCAAACTGCAGATGCAAAGCACCAGTGATGACCCTGAACTGCTGCGTATGCTCGGCCGGCGAGCATCATCACTTCGCGGTCAAACCACTTATGTTGATGGGTTTTGGTACATACCGGATTGGCAAGGCGGCGATCCCCATCCCTTGTTAGAGGACGGCTCTTTGTCGGTGTCTTCCTTGGTAGACCGGATTTTTCATCGTGCCCGGCGCGCCGAGAAGCGTATCGAGGCCTGCGCTCAGCGTATTCTTAAACTTGAGCATGAACTTGTCGGGCTTGAGCATGAAGAGATGCCTGTGATCGCCGAAAAGCCAGCGACTAAAGGTGACCCGATTATCGGCGAAAAGGGGATTAAAAGATTCGACTTAAGCGATGGTCATCACCTGCTTGTTGGTCGAAATGCTGCGGCAAACCATCGCCTAACCTTTAAAAAAGCGCGCGGCCGGGACCTCTGG
>JAPKCE010000160.1 GCA_028823075.1 Myxococcota bacterium | reverse complement strand
GCGTTGGTTACTTCGGCGTCGTTTAGAGTCGCCGAGGTGAAATCTAGCGCTGTGAAATGCGCTGTAGTTGGAGCCGTAAAGGTGATCTGTGCGGTCCCCGCACAACGCTCAGCAACCGGATGGGCGGCGCGCAAGGTAATCGGCTGCGGCACGGCGTTATTTTCGCCCATCGCCGGCGCTTGTATCGCAAAATCGATGCGCCCGTTGAGGCTACGCACTTGCACGCCGGGGGTGTTCGGGTCGCCATCTTGGGCGAGTAGGGTGCCGCCGGTGGTCGAGACGGTAAACAGACTGCCATCGGGCACGGGCGTACCATTGTTGCTTAGAATCAGTCCGCTTGAGATCAGTGTGGAACTGCTCTCATCGGCCGGCAGTTGCGCCGGCGATGGGCTCAGTTCAATCGGCAGACAGGCTGGGCCAAGACAGCGCCCGAGTTCACAACGCGTCATGCAACTCTCACGCACCAGCCAGGCCTCGCCGCCCGGTGTGCAGGCCTCGCGATTTCGCCCGTTGCAGCGAATTTCGCCTGGCACGCAAACCACTTCACCCTGACAGGCACCATCACGGCAGGCGCCGTTGCATTGTTGGTTGTCGGCCCAGGCGCTGCCGTCTTGGGCGCAGGTCTGGACGGTGCGTCCAAAGCAGCGCACCGCACCCGGCGTGCACACCGTGCAAGCGCCGTTGTCGCAATGGGTCAAACAGGCGCTGAGTTGTCCCCAAGCTTGCCCGGCTTCACCGCAGAGTTCGATATTGGCACCCGAGCAGCGTCGCTCGCCTGGATCGCAGACGCCGCAGCGTCCCACCACACAACTGGTTTGACAGACATCGCCTTGGTTGGCGTAGCCGGCGCCGTTGTCCGAGCAAAGCTGGGGTTGCAGACCATCGCAGCGGCGCACGCCAGGGCGGCAGACCGTACACGAACCGGCGCGACAGCCTTCGTCGCATTGGCGTTCGGTTTCCCAGGTCGCTGAGTTGTTGCAGGTCTCGAGCATATCGCCGTTGCAGCGCCTTTGGCCTTCGCGGCAGCCGCCGCCGCCGCCCACACAGGCACCCTCATCGCAGGAACTTTCGCAGGTTTGGCGGTAGAGCCAGGAGCGTTGATCGGGGGCGCAGGCTTCCACATCATCGCCGCGGCATTGGACGGCGCCGCGTTCGCAGACCGACTCCAAACATCCGCCTTCGCGACAACCAAAATCACAGGTGCTGCCATAGCGCCACCCGGCACCGCCGCAGATCTCTAAAGTCGCGTTGTTGCAGCGCATCTGTCCTTCGGGGCAGGGCGCGTCGGAGCAGCCCCCCGCAGCGCAACCGTGGGCGCAACTCTCGTTATGCATCCAGCCACTGCCGATGCTGTTGCAGGTCTCCACGTTGCCGCCGATGCAGCGAGTTTGTCCTTCGGTACAGATGCGGTCACCAGCGGTAACGCAGCTCCCTTCGCTGCATCCGTCGCCGCATTCCTCTTCGAGCACCCAGCCACCGCCGCCGGCGATGCAGCGTTCTTTATTGTTTTCAAAACAGCGGGTGGCGAAGGCGGCGCAGATGGCGTCTCGGCAGCGCTTGGTCTCCTCGTTGCATCCGGCACCGCAACTACGGTTGAAGGCAAAGCCCTGACCGTCAGCGCTACAGCTTTCCAAGTCGGTTTCGTTGCAGCGCAACTCCCCAGGCTCGCAGATCTTGGTGCGGCACATGCCGAGCAGGCAATTGAGGTCGCGTGCACAATCGGCGTCGGTGGCGCAACTTCCGGGTGCAGTACCCGGTACATCGGTGCTCGCAGTACAGGCGCTTAGGCCCAGCAGTAAAAGTGCAAAGAGGCGCATAGAGGACTCCAATTAGGGGGTGCGTGACCAGCCAAGGCTCAGACCGATCAAGGCCAGAGGCTGCAGGTTGTCGTTCGAGAAGGTGGCGCGCATACGCAGCGCGGTCCCCGGCTGATTTTCGGGGAAGTTGACCGTTTCGCCGGCTGCGATTGGGTGCCAGATGAGTTCCTGGTCGTCATTGGTGGCGCCGTTGCTAACGCGATAACCGATGGTGCCACCGCGACGGTCTTCGAGCGATTGGCGAAAGGTGACCGCAGCCACTGGGTTGCCGACACCGCTTAGGTCCGACGTTTGGACGATGGTGTCGCCGGCAAAGCCGGAATGGAAAGCTGGGGTCGTGGTCCCAGACAGACCAAAGAAGTCGAGTCGGATGCGACCATGGCCGCCGCGGGTGCCGCCCGTGGCCTGCACCTTGTTTGAACCGACATTCATGGAGCGGGCTCTCAGGAAAACGGTGCCCCCGGAGCCCCTGGAGTTGCCAGATGCTTGTTGGTTAGCCCGCACGGTCCCACCGATCGAAATACCACTTGCCCAGAGAACGATCGTACCGCCGCCCCGCGAGCCTGTCGTTGGTTGGGGAGCAGGCCCGTCAGAGGCGCCCTGCCATTGTAGGCCACAACAGTATCGATATTGCCGCCTTCGAGCATGCCCGGTCGCCGTGGTCGTGGCACCTGCGGAACCAAGAAACCACTGGCGCAGATCTGCCTCACCATAAGTGTTTCCGCCTTGGCCTGATTCGACGGTTTCTCCGGCAGTGCCATAACCTGCACCTCCGCCCCCATTGGGTTCATTGATATTTTGACCTGCCCAATACACATTGCAGTTGCAGCCATAATTTCGCGGGGTGCCGTAAGAGTAGTCGTCGGTCGTGCGGTCCGTACCGCCAAAACCTCCGCCCCCACCCTGGTTCGCATCGAAGGTGGGTTCGATGAATCCGCTGATGGATTCGCCAGGCCGGTTGGTTTCACCTGGGCGATAGCCTTTGCTATCCATGTTGATATTGCCCAAGACTTCAGCACTTCCGAGTACTTTTACGAACATGATGCCGTTCTTTTCGCCATCCCAGCTATCCGCTGTGAGCGAGCCAATGACGCGTAGACTCCGGTAGCGAGGTACACGTTGCAGCATGATCTTCTGGACCGTGATATCGGCGTTGGCATCGGTGGCTCCGTAGATCTTCGTCAGGCTGGTGGTGAAGAAGACCGTGTTTTGACCGTAGTTGATACGCGCTACCTCTTTGATCTCGTAATTGCCGACGTTACCGTGATTGGTGGCATCGCCCTGCAAATTAATCAGCAGGACTTCGTCGCCGATCTCCAGGCCGCCCACGCCACCGCGCACCACCACTTGCGCCGCGCCCACTTCGGTAACGACGAAATTCACAGCGTCAGGAAAGAGCCGCCCTGGCTGCGAGTTGGTGTTGATATTATAGGTGCCGCCGATGGTGAGATCACCGTCTTCGCCAGCACCAAAGTCGCTGGGGAAGGGATCGACGCGGCCTAGCGCCGTGTCCCAAAGTGCGTTGGTGACCTCGGTGTCGTTGTGGGTTGCTGAGGTGAAATCAAGGGCGGTGAAATGATCGTTCACCGGCGCTATAAAGGTGATCTGCGCGGTGCCCGCACAACGCCCGGCGAGCGGATGCTCAGCACGCGCGGTGATCGGCTGCGGCACTTGGTTGTTCTCTTCCATGCCAGGCGCTTGCACCGCAAAATCGATGCGCCCGTTGAGGCTGCGCACTTGCACCCCGGGAGTATTCGGGTCGCCATCTTGAGCGAGCAAGGTGCCGCCGGTGGTCGACACGGTGAACAAACTGCCGTCCGGCACAGCGGTGCCGTTATGGCTGAGGATCAAGGCGCTGGAGATCAGCGTTGAACTGCTTTCATCGGCAGGCAGTTGAGCCGGCGATGCAGTCAATTCTAAGGGCAAGCACGATGGTCCGACGCAGGCAGCATTCTCACAGCGGCCCATGCAACTCTCGACGGTCAACCAACCTGCGCCTTGTGGCGTGCAAGTCTGTAGGTTTTGAGCACTGCAGCGCATGGTGCCGGGAGGGCAAACCACTTCACCCTGACAGGCACCATCACGGCAGGCGCCGTTGCATTGTTGGTTGTCGGCCCAGGCGCTGCCGTCTTGGGCGCAGGTCTGGACGGTGCGTCCAAAGCAGCGCACCGCACCCGGCGTGCACACCGTGCAAGCGCCGTTGTCGCAATGGGTCAAACAGGCGCTGAGTTGTCCCCAAGCTTGCCCGGCTTCACCGCAGAGTTCGATATTGGCACCCGAGCAGCGTCGCTCGCCTGGATCGCAGACGCCGCAGCGTCCCACCACACAACTGGTTTGACAGACATCGCCTTGGTTGGCGTAGCCGGCGCCGTTGTCCGAGCAAAGCTGCGGTTGCAGACCATCGCAGCGGCGCACGCCAGGGCGGCAGATCGTGCAGGAGCCTGAGCGACAGCCTTCGTCGCATTGGCGCTCGGTTTCCCAGGTTGCTGAGTTGTTGCAGGTTTCGAGCATATCGCCGTTGCAGCGGCGCTGGCCTTCGCGGCAGCCGCTACCGCCGCCAACACAGGCACCTTCTTCGCAGGAACCTTCACAAGTGTGGCGGTAGAGCCAGGAGCGTTGATCGGGGGCGCAGGCTTCCACATCATCAGCGCGGCATTGCACGGCGCCGCGTTCGCAGACCGACTCCAAGCATCCGCCTTCGCGACAACCGAAATCGCAGGTGCGGCCATAGCGCCACCCGGCGCCACCGCAGATCTCTAAAGTCGCATTGTTGCAGCGCATCTGTCCTTCGGGGCAGGGCGCGTCTGAGCAGACGCCCGCGGCGCAACCGTGGGCGCAACTCTCGTTATGCATCCAGCCACTGCCGACGGTGTTGCAGGTCTCGACGTTACCACCGATGCAGCGCGTTTGGCCATCGGTGCAGATGCGGTCACCCGGGGTTACACAGGTGCCTTCGACGCAGCCCTGGTCGCATTCCTCTTCGAGTACCCAGCCGCCACCGCCCGGGATGCAGCGTTCTTTGTTCGTTTCGAAACAGCGGGTGGCAAAGGCGGCGCAGATGGCGTCGCGGCAACGCGTGTTCTCTTCATCACATCCGGCACCGCAGGCGCGGTTAAAAGCAAAGCCTTGGCCGTCGGGGGTGCAGGCTTCCAGGTCGCTTTCGTTACAGCGCAATAGGCCCGGTTCGCAGATGGCCTGGCGACATTGGCCCAGCAAACAGCTCAGCGGGCGAGCGCAGTCGTCATCCGATGAACATCCCGAAACAGCGGGAACATCAGCTGTTTTACTGCAAGCTGAAAAGAAAAGTACGATAAGAAGTGAGGTGCAGATGCGCAAGGCCATGAGGGGCTCCTAGATACGGACGAACAACGCTACAGGCCCTAGGCTGGGTATAAAAGCCCCTACAACCCAGCGTTCATACAAAATCAAACACCGCTCCTGAGACTTGACCCGGCCACACGCCTCCGGCAGCGTCTCTTTTGTGAAAATCCTACTCGCTTTACCCTTGCTTACCGCCTTCGGTTGCAGCCTGTTTTTGTCGCCGCCTGAGGCCGCAGATGCGGGCATGCCCGGGCGCGCCGACATCGGATTTTTTGATGCTGCGGTAGCCCCGCTCGACGCCGGGGGCGCGGATGCTCGGCTGAGGTTGGACGCAGACAATAT
>JAPKCE010000159.1 GCA_028823075.1 Myxococcota bacterium | reverse complement strand
CTTCGACCCCAGTCGGGCTTGTAACGTTGATCTCCGTAAGGCGACCACCGATGATATCGATCCCCGCGAAAACTAATCCGTGAGCTTGAAAATAAGGTTTGAGGGCAGAGCAAACACGGCGGTCGTCGTCGTCGAGCGGAACCCACTCGGCGGCTGCACCTACATGCATATTGCAACGGAAATCCTTGTCCCCCGCGACTCGGTTGAGCACGCCGAGGGGCTCGCCATCCACCAACAACACACGCCGATCCCCCCGCGACACCGCCGGAAGAAAAGCTTGAACCATCACGGGTGCTTGCGGCGCCAAGCTGATCTCGATGATGGCGTTGAGGTTTTTATCCTCACCGGCGAGCAGCAGCACACCGCGCCCGCCGTTGCCGTCGAGGGGCTTGATGACGGCGCGCCCATGCGTATCAACAAAGCTACGAATCGCTCCGGCGTCACCACAGACGAGGGTCGGAGGAATCAGTTCGGGAAAGTTAAGAATCAGTGTTTTTTCATTGGCATAACACAGAGACGAGGGGCGGTTGATAACCCGCAACCCTTGCTGCGCCGCGGCATCGAGTAACCAAAGAGCGGCAAGATAAGAGGCGTCGACCGGCGGGTCGGTGCGCACAAACACCAGTTCCTGGTCGTTCAATGGGCGCCAACTGCCCTCGTGCAACTGCATTGACTCATCAAAAGGGCGGATGCGGCCGAGCAAGCGGCCTTCGTGCCAACGCATCTCGTTCATCAAGCACCAGTTGCTGACGCGCCCGGCGGCTCGGCTTGCGCGCGCCAAGGCCAGCGTGGTGTCGGCACCCGGCTGCAGCTCATCCAAAGAATTACAGATATAGAGATGCTCAGCCATCAGTGGGTCCTTGCTCTGATCGCTTCCTCGCTAGCTCGAATTGCTCTTCAGCGCTACAGACTAGGGCAAGAGTTGACCTGAGCTAAAGTCAGACGCAGTTTGGCGCCGCTAGGGGTGCAGTCGGTGATCGAAGTTCAAAATGTGGTGCGACGCTTTGAACAGCAACGTAGACCGGTGCTCAACGGGCTCGACTTTAAGCTTGAGCGTGGCAGCTTTGCCTTTCTGACGGGCGCCAGCGGCTCTGGGAAATCGACGCTTTTACGTCTGATGTACGGCGCCGATTACCCGGATGAGGGCAAAGTGACCGTGGCCGGCCATGACCTGCACCGCGGCGAGCCCCGTGCCTTGGCCATGATTCGCCGCCGCGTCGCGGTCATCTTTCAAGACTTTCGTCTGCTGCGTGAGCGCAGTGCCTTGGAAAACGTGCGTTTGGTTTTGGAACTGCGCGGCGTGGATCGGCGCTTGGCCCATAGGCGCGCCATGGAAGCGCTCGACGATGTGGGCATTGGCGCCTTTGCTAAACGGCCGGTGCCGCAACTCTCAGGCGGTGAACAGCAGCGCGTGGCTATCGCTCGTGCCCTTGTCGGCGACCCCCAAGTGCTGCTTTGTGATGAGCCGACAGGGAACTTGGACGAAGAACTGAGCATGCAGGTGTTGGGGCTCATCGATCTGGCTTCGTCGCGCGGCGCCACCGTGCTGGTCGCCACCCACGACACCGAGATCCTTCGTAGGTTCCCCCACCCGACCTTCCATTTATCCGAAGGAAAACTGGAGCGCCGAGGCTGATGGCTTGGATGTTTCACGAAGCTCTTCTAAGTTTTAAACGACGGCCTTGGACCCATGCGGCTTGGCTGATCTCGTTGACCCTTTGCTTGGGCTGCATCGGTTGGGTGCGAGCACACGCAGAGGGCACGAGCGAAATCTTGCAACGCCTGGAACCGGCAGGCGAAGTCTGGGCTTTTATGGGCGAGGGCGGCGACGACGACGCGATGAAAGCATTGTTACGTCGCCTCGAAGCCTTGCCGTCGGTGGGTGCGGCGCGAATTTTAGACAGCGAACAGGTACGGCGGCGCTTGGCCGGTGAACTGCGCGACCCCAAGAGCGCTCGGGATATTCCACAGGCCCTGCTGCCGCGGGCTATCCACATTATGCCGCCGCGCGGCGGTCAAGTCGCACCGGCGGCCATCGCTATTCTTCGTGCCACCCCAGAGATCGAGACGGTCGATGCGGGGGCGCGAGAGGTGCTTCGCACACGCGCTCGGGTACGCCAGATCCATTTTGGCGCTCATTTACTCAGCCTGTTGCTGACACTGACCATCCTCATCCTCGGTATTGCTTTGGGTCGCTTAGTGATGAGCCTCAAGCGCGAAGAGGTGGCCGTGATGCGGCTGCTCGGCGCCACGCGGGACCGCCTCATCGGCCCCTTGCTCATCACCGGCACGCTGGTGGGAGCCGTCGCGGGACTCGGGGGTTATGCGATGAGTATTGGTTTGGGCGCCTGGATGGCCTCGGTCACGGAATTGACGGTGGCAACGCCGCTGAGTCTGGCGCTACGCCTGATGCTGCTCGGCGGTCTCACCCAGGTCGCCGGTTGCGGTTTGGGCATACTCTCCGAGATCCAGCGGCCAGAGATCGAGTAGATGGTCTTTATCTTTCTAGCGCTCAGCGCTGCGGCGCAACCCGCTGCGGAAGAGACGAAAAAAACTGTCTCCATCACTTTGGAGAGGCTGCGCAGTCTGCGTGACGATCTGTTGCGCGACCGGGCGACCGACAAGGACCTGGCCGAACAAGAAACTCTGATGGTGGCGACGCTTGAAGACCTGCAGTTCGCGCTGGGCGAAGCGCAACGCTCGAGTCGACTGATCGAACGACGACTCGATGACTCGCAACAACTCATCGACAAACTCGACAAACAACGAGCGGCTTTAGAAAAATCGATTGTGCGCTCAAAAGCCCTAACGAGAACAGCCCTTGGTCTCTTGTTGCGAGGCAACCATTCGGGTGCCGACAAGCCGCTATTGCGGGCCTACCAGCGGCAGCGCATGCAACGAGCTCTTTCGCTATGGAAAGCCACCCAAGCGAAGGACCAAGAGCTGGCAAAAGCGCTCGATAAGGGCCGCCGACAGCGCGCAACCCAAGGCGCGCTTCGAAGCGACTTAAAACGTCTACTGAGCGAACGCGAAAAGGTGCGTTCGCTGGCTCAAAAACGGCTGGTCGAGTTACGTCTCGACCGCAAACGAGCGCGCGCTCACGCAGCCGCTCTTGAAGAGCAACGCCTCGCTCTTGCCGCGTGGTTAGCTCAGGTGAAACCCTTGCTCGAGGCGCCGCAACGCGGACTTAAACGAGGTGCTTTATTACCGCCGGTGTCTGGACAGGTTCAAAATGGCTACGGCTGGCAAGAGGCCGCCGACCATCTCACGCGCTGGCGCAACCGCGGCCTGGATCTCCAGGGGGTAGCAGCAGCTCCGGTCGTCGCCGCAGCGGCGGGGCGCGTAGCCTTCATCGGTCGCTCGCCGAGCTTGGGGTTAACCCTCGTTCTCGATCACGGGCGCGGCTGGCGCACCATCTACGGTGGCCTCTCCGAAGCGAAAGCGCAGGTCGAGCAAGACCTGAGCGCCGGCACTATCCTGGGTCTAGTCGGCGACTCGGGGCTGCTGCATTTTGAGCTTCGAAGCCAGGCGCTGACGGTCAATCCGACGCATTGGTTTCACAAACCCTTGGCCTCCGCTTCCCCATGATCGCTTTGCTAATAAGCCTTGCCGCAACTCCTGCGGCGAGCCCTCAAGCCTATGATGCCATCGGCGATGTGGCGCGGGTTTTTGCAGCCATCCTAAAAGACCATCTCAAAGGCACTGAACCCGCTCAACTTTCGCGCAAAGCCATCGATGCGATGATCGAAGGTCTCGACCCCTGGTCGCGCCGCGTCGGGCCCAATGTTCAAAAGATCGATCCAGAGCCGATTAACTGTTTACAAGATCGCGGCGTTTTGCGGCTTCATATCCCGCGTTTTGATGGCGCCTGGGCCGGACGGTGGCTGCGAGACTGCCCGGGACTGAACAACGACCTTCCTGTGCTCATCGACCTGCGCGGCAACGCCGGGGGTAGCGTCGCCGACGCTCTCGCTTTGGCCGACCTTTTTGTCGCCGGCGGGATCTTGCTCATCGAAAAACGTCGCGGTGGGCAAACCTTTGAACACAGGGCGCGCCCGGCACAGGTCCGGTTTGCGAGCTTAACTCTGCTCATCGACAAAGGCACGGCTAGCGCGGCCGAGATGATCGCCGCCGCTTTGCGCCAACGCGTCGGAGCCTTGGTTTTGGGTCAAACCAGTATGGGTAAAGCCAGTGTTCAGCGGCCCATTAAGCTGGCCAGCGGCGGCTATGTCCTGCTCAGCGTGGGCAAGCTAAGTCTTGCTAATGGGCAGCAAATCGACGGGCTGGGCCTCAAACCGGACGATGCCATGCCCAAACAGCCGATGCGCGTCGCCTGTCAGACCGCCGGCAGGGTTTGGGGTAATCAGGGCTGCATGCCCTCAGGTCCACCCGCTTCCCCAGGGCGCTGAAAGGAAAGATTTGTACCTGAGGCGCTTGTTCACGTAAGCTCACTTTGACACAAGTCAGGGACACCGGAGAAAGGCTCAGTTGGTTTTTCAAGTTGAGATCGAAGACGACGAAGGCAACCGCTCCGTTATTCCGATCACCCGCTCCGAAATCACCATCGGTCGTCAAGGCGGCAACGTCATCCGTTTAACGGACCGCAACGTCTCCCGCCGTCACGCTGTACTCTATTCTCGCGATGACCGACTCAGCCTTGAAGATCTTCAAAGCTACACAGGGACGCACCTTAACGGGCAGCGTATCCAGGGCAACAGTGCTCTTGGAAAAGGCGATGTGTTGCGCATCGGCGATTACGAATTGCGCATACTCGGTGAGGGCGTCTCCAGCGACGAGCCAGACGATTCTCAAGTTACCCAGATCGACCGCCTGCTTCCCGGAGGCGCTAAAGTCCCGGCTGCGGCTCTGCCCGCGCCGATCATGGATGACGACGACGACCAAGACCCAACCGCTGTCATCAATTTGCGCGCCGGTCTTGGGCAGCAACTCGTTCAGGAAACCTTTGAAGGCCTACTCGATGGTCCGCCGGCACGACTGGTTGTCGTCAGTCCACAACTCGCCGGTACCGAATACACCATCGACCGATCGCCGGCTCGCCTCGGGCGCGGCAGCGAATGTGAAGTGCGTGTCGAACATCGATCGATCAGCCGCCACCATGCGACCATCGAGGTCGTGGAGGGGCATTTCGTCATCAAAGACGTGGGCTCTGCCAACGGGATATCCGTCAACGGCGAGAACTATGCGAGCGTTCGCCTACAACCGGGTGACCGTATCGATTTAGGGCATATTCAACTGCGCTTCTTTCCGCCCGGTCAAATCCCAGAATTCGCCGACTTGCTAAGCCTTCAGCGCCGCCCGCACAGCAGCGTCTTTCCGACTGCTCTGTTGATCATCGCCATGCTCGCCTTGGCCGGCGGCGCCTATTGGGCCCTTAAAGGCCGCTCCGACTCGACCGCCGAAGCCCAACAAGCTCAACTGCTCAATCTCCAGAAATGGAGTACATCCATGCAGGAGTTACGCGATGG
>JAPKCE010000158.1 GCA_028823075.1 Myxococcota bacterium | reverse complement strand
CGGTCGTTTATCCCTTTATGTTTCAGAGGGCAGTCCAGGTTAAAAAGGCAAAGATTGGCCAACGAAATGAGCAGCTCGCACCCGGGTTGCATAGGCAACGAAACATCGCCTTCGGTGTCACTGCTTTGGGGAGCGCTTTGGCGGTATCAGGATGGTTGCTTGAGGGCCCGGATGGTCAGCAAATATCGGGATTGCTGTTGTCGGGCGTTGCGGTCATGGGGGTCGGTATCGGCGGTATTCTTTGGACTCAATTGAAATGAGGTGGATGTGAACGCTGAAATTTTTGAACCGGCCAAAGAAGGTTTCGATCTCGTGACCCGACACACCGTAATGTATCCGGATTGCAACACCACCAATAAGCTTTTTGGTGGTCGTTTGATGATGTGGATCGACGAAGCTTCGGGCATGTTTGTACGTTGTCATATGCAACGCGAGAGGGTGGTGACGGCGCATTTAGATCGGTTGAGCTTTAAGCGGCCGACCGAACTCGGCGAGATTATCGAGATTTACTGCAAGGTGCTTCGCTTTGGGCGAACGAGCCTTAAGATCGCCGTTGTGGTTACCAATTTGGACCCTCGAGAACCTTCAATGCGGCGCAAAAAACTTGAGACGCAGATGGTTTGGGTGGCGATTGGTGAAGATGGAAAACCTTGTGCTTATGGTGATGGTTCTAGCGCACAGAGTTGATTAAGTTACTGACCTGGTAGCCGGCTTGTTGTTGCCCTCTATTTGAGGAGTTGCAGAGCCATTTTCCGCACGTCGTTGACTTGACTCACCAGGGCGACCGTCGCTTGGCTCATAATATCCAAGCGAGTCAGGCGGCTCGTTTCTTCGGCGAAGTCGGCGTCGCGGATTAGCGATTCCGAGGCGACGCCATTTTCGATGGTGGTATCGATGTTGTTGAGGGCTACGTTCATCCGATTGTGTGTCGCCCCAACCAAAGAACGCTCCACATTGACGCGCGCCAGACCTTTGCTAATTAGCGTCAGTGAATCCTGTGCGTCCTGTTTGCTGCCGACCTGGAATCTGTGCTTGTTGATGTTCCACGATCTCTTCAGCGTGTCTGCCTTTAGGGTAACTGTGTTGACCCTGGCGAATCTGTCGGCGTCTATACCGACTTGGAAGCTCATATCGCCGCTACCGAGAATGCCGTTCGTACCGGTGACTTCAGCAAAGAGTCGGTGGGTGTTAAAAGTTTGTTCCAAGGTCTCGTCGAAAGATGCTTTGATCTGCTCCAGTTCGACCGACATAACCGAGCGTTCGGAGTCGCTTATGCTTTCTGAGGATGAACGTACGGCGAGCTCGCGCCTGCGATCGTACATCCCTACGAGCGGCGCCATAAAGGCCTCTTTAGTTTGTAAATAGCTCAAAGCCTCGTGTGCGTTGACTCGGGCACTTGCGTAGGCTTGGTTACGGTGGTTCAGAGTGACGCTCATCGCTAACCCAGCAGCATCGTCGCCTGCTCTATTGATCTTGGCACCTGAACTCAGTCGTTCGCGCGCAGCCGCGGTGCTCGCGTCGCGTCGACGCATCAAGTTGTTAAGACGGACATCGCCCGCTTTGGCACTAGTGATCCGGCTCATCGTCCTCCCTGACAGCCACCGAACAAACAAATACGAGGCAATCCCGCCTCCGTACCCGGATACTAACAAGAAAGTAGCAAATTCACAATCCTTTCGACCGTTAGGGCGGTTTCGGCGCAACGAGAAACACCCGAATGTCAGTATCTGGGCGCCGAACTTCATGGCGACCATGATACGGTCGAATGATCGCTGTTTAGCGAAGACGGTCGGGGTCATGAGCGAGCAGAGCCTGCGCACTCGAGACGCTTGAGACGATGAAGGGCACGCTATAAGTCAGCAGTATTTGGCAGATCTGTGTGCCGCCGAACTCACCTCCCAAAAACGCATCGCTTTGATTGATCAGGACAAGGATCGTGCCGACCACCGCCGAGTAACGTAAGCCACGCCTAATAATGGTCGGCTCGAGCGCTGTTGTCAGGACACGGCGGATCGTCATAAGATCATTTTGGCAAGCGGTTTAAAGCACATGCGAACAGCCGTGTTTGGCACGGCTCCCTCATTGCCCAAAGGTATAACGATGTCTAACAAGACTGCGCTTGGAACCCTGGAACAACAGATCACTGTGATGTCCAAGTTTCCTGACCAAAACCCGAATCCTGTGATGAAAGTCTCGCGGGCAGGGGAACTGCTCTACGCCAATCGAGGCGCTAAAGCCCTGATGGATCAATGGCAAAAAGACTGTGGTCAGAGCCTTCCTCCGGAGTTGGTTGATCGCGTCACCAGCGTTGAGGCGCAAACCATCGAACTGGGTGCTGGGCACAGCACATTTTTCCTGGATTTGGTCCCAGTGCCCGAGTTCGGCTTCGTCAATGTCTATGGCACGGACATCACGGCTGTTCGGGCGATTACAAAGTTTCCAGATCAAAACCCCAACCCGGTTCTGAAAACCGATATTTTGGGACACTTACAATATGTCAACAAGGCCGGCGGTCCGATCGTCGAGACCTGGGGACTAAGTATCGGAGAACTCGTGCCCGGGGAGGTCGTGAGCCAAGCCGATAGAGATACAGCGGATCCCCTTGAGTTAGTCGTCGGCACCAAGACCTATTCGTTTCACGTTGTCACGGTGCCCGAGTTCGAATGCCTCAATATTTACGCCACCGATATCAGCGCCGCCAAAGAGAACGAGCTTATCTTGGGCAAAGTTGCGAAGTACTTTTCGAGTCAGGTTTATGAGTCGATCTTTACGGGTGATCTTGAGGTGAAAATCCAGACGGAGCGCAAGCGGTTGACCGTCTTCTTTTCTGACATCAAAGGCTTTAGCGAGATCACCGAACAGCTTGAGCCGGAAGTTCTGACTGAGTTGATCACCGAATATTTGTCCGCGATGACCGATATTGCTGTTAAGCACGGCGGAACGGTCGATAAATACATCGGTGATGCGATCATGATATTTTTTGGTGCTCCGCAGACTCGCGGCGCCAAAGAGGACGCTTTGGCCTGCGTACGTATGGCGATGGAAATGAAAGTATCACTACGCAAAGTTAGGGCGCTTTGGCGAGATCGTGGTTTGACTCAGAGCCTTGATGTGCGCGTCGGTATTCACAGCGACACTTGTACCGTTGGCAACTTTGGTTCGCGTGACCGCTTGGTTTATACGACCATCGGCAACGGGGTAAATCTCGCTTCGCGGCTCGAATCGAATGCTCGCCCTAATCAGATCTTGATCTCGGAAGATACCTACCTGCTTATCCGCAACACCATCCGTTGTGAGAAGCTCGAAAAGATCCTGGTGAAAAGCATCAAGCAGCCGGTGCAGACCTACGAAGTCGACGGTGAGGCGAGCGATGAGTCCGCCTTGCGTCGAGTCGAAAAGCATATGGACGGATTTTCGCTCTATATCGATCCGGATGCCACCGATCACCTGAGTGAAAAGAGGGATGCGCTGCAGCGAGCGCTGCGACTCATCGATCGTCTCGATTAAAGTTCGCCCGAGATTCTAGCCACTTAGACTAGCCTAAAAAAGCAAAGCGCCCCCCGATGCGGGAAGCGCCTGCTTCAGTTAAACTGAACGGTACGATCAGGGAGGGTTCGATTGGCCGCCTGAATCGTTGATTGCTCCGTCGGTATTATCGCCAAAGAGCACGTTGCATCGAATGAGCGACTCATCGGTGCTAAGGCTGCTGAAGCACGAACCTTCGTCGTGGAAATAGGCAACGGTGTTACCTTCGACCAAGCTGAGTTGCTGGACGTCGCAGTCGTCGGCGAAACTCGAAGTGCGAGCCGTAAGTTCGTCACTGGTCACGTTGTACTCGTGCCACCCGCCGTTGCTCTTAAAGATGATCCGGTCTCCACCGTCGCCGGTTGCCACCATCGGATAGCTTACAATGTTGGTTTCTTGGTCTTCGAACCGCTTGCTGTCCCAGATATCACTTTCCTCTCCAGGGAGGGGGTGGTCAAGCCGCGTGCTGCTGATTAGGGCGCCGTTTTCCAGGCTAAAGACTTGGTACTGCAGGTAATAGGAGGTAAAATCCTGACTTTCGTCTTGGTTGTAAACGCCGATGACCAAACGCCCGTCGCGGGCGGCGACAAGAAGACCGTAGGTCCGACGCTCGATGCTAACACCTTCGACTTCGAGATTGTAGCTGCCGACGCGGAACGACGCGGCCAGGTTCACGGGGGTGCCGACTGCGAGCGTCTCTTCGTTGACAGGAACAATCTGATTGAAGCCTGTATTCGTGGCATCTTCCAGTTGGCCATTGGTGGCATCGGCGATCGACGCAAGGTCGAGGTCGGAGTGCCAGAGGCTGTACAAGCTGTTAGTGAGCGAGTCCGCGAAGAGCGTATCAACATCTTCTGGGCCGACGCTTTGCAGACCGCTAAGGTCGAGCGCTGTACGTACCAGAGCACGATCACCGTTGTAGAAGACGTAATTGTTGCTCACGACGGAACCGCCGCGATCATCGCCGGCGGCGCTTTCGATGTCGACCGCCGTGCAGGATGTGGGGTCAATACCGTAGAAGGTTTCGTGCGGAAGGCAACCTGTGCCCAGGAACGCCAAGCTGAAGTTGCGTGACCGGGAAGCACCCAAGTCGTCGGTTACGGTCAGGCGAAGCGTCGCACCACCGAGATGGTTGCCGGCTGCTACTGTGACTTCGTTGGTGTCTGCGCCGCTGATCTCGATTACCGAGGCAGAGGACAGCACCGTCCATTCGTAACTGGCAATGGAGCCATCGATATCCGAGGCGCTGGCCGTGACCACAATCGCTTCTTCGCAACTTTCAACATTTAGCCCCGGCAGGGACTCAATGCTGGGCAATTGGTTGCAGGTGACGAACTGTGCGCTGACTTCATCGTCGCTCAACTCGGCGTTACCGTCGGCGTCGAATCCGTAGTCGATGCGTACAAAACCACCCGGGCATTCGGCGTTTGCGCCATCTAGGAAGCTCTTGCGAATGAGGACGTTGCCCTCGGTCGGGCGCTCTGGGTTGCAGAGGTATTCGGAGGCGGTGATTTCAGCTTCTGCCAGCGCAGCGTCGCCGTCAGCATCGACGCCGGAATCGACTCGATAGCCGCCGCGCAGACAGTTGTCGCCAGCTGCTTCTTCGCCCCAATTGCTCAAGGTTTGTAAAGGAGCCACGACGCTCTCGGCGCAGCCCAAGCTGGTGGCGCTAAGAAGCATTAAAGCGGAAAGGGAACGGAATCGGTTCATGAAAGTGCCTTTCTAAGCATTCGGTCATTTGCGGGGCGCTCACTGCCCGAAGAAATTCGTGCTTACCAGCGATTCTTTATTGGGTTGCAATGCCCCTCGGCAGCGCCCGGGAGCCCACCAAACGAGCGACTCAATATCTCAATATTTCAAATTTGAGGGTTTGCGTCGATGCCTTGGTCCATCACGTCATTCACGGGGCAGCAGCGCCGGACTCTGCCAAGGCTTGGACCGCTGCGCCGAGCGACTTGATGGCTGCT
>JAPKCE010000157.1 GCA_028823075.1 Myxococcota bacterium | reverse complement strand
CAATGGGCGAAAAGGTTGGCGGCGCTTGCGACCATATGCAGCGCATCTCGGCCTGGCGGTTCATCAACCCGCCCTTCGCTTTCGCTCAAGGAATTCTGGTCGACGGGCAGGGCCGCCGCTTCGTCAATGAAGCGCTGTACGGAGCAGCCATAGGCGAAGCCATCGTCGAGAAAGCGGACGGGCGCGCTTTTTTGATCCTCGATTCAGCCCTGGCGAGCGGCGCCACAAAACAGGTTGGACGCGGTCAAACCCACTGGTTTCAAACGGCGCCAGCCCTGCTCAATTTATGGTTCAACAGCCGCAAAGCGGGCAGCCTTGAGGGCCTGGCAACGCGCTGCCGCATGGACCCGCAAACGCTCGCCCAAAGCGCCGCTCTTTACAACGACGACGACGACGATGTGCAGCGTAAACCAAGCGAGTTCTGTGCGCCGCTCAGTACCCCCCCCTTTCGCGCCATCGACTGCTCGATTGGCTCAAAAGTCTTCCCTTTACCGACGCTAACTTTGGGCGGGCTTCGAGTCGAAGAAAGTAGCGGCAAGGTGTTGCGCGCCGACAACTCACCTATCGAAGGCCTTTACGCCGCCGGGCGCGCGGCTGCTGGAATCTGCTCACGCAGCTACGTCTCGGGTCTGAGCCTCGCCGATTGTATCTTTTCGGGGCGGCGTTTGGCCAAGCATCTTAGCAAAGAGATCGCGCCCAACGAGACATAGCGCTAAGCGAAGAGCTCACCAAACAAAGGGTATTAATGCTTTGCGCTCAGCTGGGTATTCTTCAAATTTTTCATGATACCAGCGGTGATGACTGCGCGCCCGAGGCAACAGGTTGCACACGGTAAAGCACGCGAAAAATAGAGCCGCCGGGGTTGCAGCCGCCAGAGCGAAACCCATCCACTGAAGAATCTCACCAAAATAATTGGGCGCGGAGATGTAACGGTACAGCCCGCCGTAAGGAATTTTATAGGCGCTCTCGCCTGGCTTGCGAAGCGACAATAAGAGCTGGTCAGCGTGGTGGTTGATCCCGACACCGAGCAGGAATAGGGCGATCCCGAAACCGAAGATCAAAGGCTCGACGGCCGGCATTCGAGACAAATCAAAGGCGTTGGCGACGCCATTGACGCCATTAAATGCTACGGCGAACACCACGGTCAACCAGGGCTTAGTCTTGGCCGACCCCCCGCGCAGACGAAACGGGAAAACCAGGCTGCGGTAGGCGTAATGCGCCAAAAAAAGCGTCGCTAACAAAGCGGCGTGAAGAGATAGACTCGCGCCAAACCAGAGCAAGCCCGCAGCCATGCAGAGCAAACTCGGCAGCTCCATCAGCACCCAACCCCAGCGCGCCGGCAAGGTGGGACCCCAACCGCTGCGATGGTGGCGACCGTAGGGTGCAGAAACGAAGAAGAGTAGAATAAAGCTAAGCAGACCGAAGACGGCAAGCGCCAAGATAGCGCTGCGGTAAATTGGAGGTGCCGAGACCCATAACTCGTTCATCGAAGACCCTCTTTAAAGAGAAAAGGGAGCGCTATAAAGCGCTCCCTTTCCCGTGATGACTTCCTGTTTAGGAAAGGATCAAGGGCATTGACCCGTGGCGGGGATGCCCGAGCAGGTGCTGTAGACGTCGACGCAATTCACGCTGGCAGGGTTGTCTCCACAGCGGCAAGCACCGCAGGCGGCCGAGGAGGGATCTGCAGCGCAGGCCAAGGCGCAGTTGGCGACGGTGCATACGACGGAA
Organism: Myxococcota bacterium; assembly: GCA_028823075.1. GTDB lineage: Bacteria > Myxococcota > UBA4151 > UBA4151 > UBA4151 > CACGMS01. Next base: position 3,791 of record JAPKCE010000157.1, on the reverse strand, counting down.
CCGCCGAAGCAACCCATGCAGGCATCCGAAATATCACTGTTGGTGCCCGTGCGCATGCACTCGACGACGCATTCGTTAGTCAGCCCCATGCCCATAGCTTGGAAGCATTGCAGACCGCAGGCCGAAGCGATGTCGGCGGCGCTTGCGTCGTTGGCGTAGGTTGCCTGGACGCCAGCCATGTCGGAGTCGTTGGTGCAGGCGTTGGTCACTGCAGGACCAGCATCGGCGGCCGGTGCTTCACCAGCGTCGTCAACCGGTGCTTCACCAGCATCAGCAACGACACCGGTATCGGCCATGCCCGTATCCGCCGCTCCATTGCTGCCGGCATCGTTGGCATCAGTCTCGGGAGCCGGACAGGCAACCAACAACAAACTCAGGGCGCATAGGCCAAAAACATTCTTCATCTCAAATCTCCGTGCAGGGATCGCCTGCGGTTTTTAATTCGTTTCATAGCGTACTGAAACATAAGTTCCTGTTAGATCGATGGCGTAGGTACCGGCTTTACTACAGAAAACACAGGACTCTTTCGCCAAGGCTAGATCGTCGGCCGTCACCTCTGCCGAGCCGCGGCGGTTGACCATGGAAAAATCAACCGTCCAGGGCCCAAAAGTCTTGCCGATACCGCCACCGAGCACCGTGGTGGGAGCCGGAGGTGTACCAAAAGCGGTGGGGTATTGTTTGCTCGAGGTCTGCTCGTCGTAGGCTCCGCCCAGACGTAGTTTAATACCGTTGGCGAGGCGATGCTCTACGCCCAATCGGTAGGTCAGCGCATCTTGCCATCCAAAAACATTATCCAAGGCTATATCGTCAGTCATTCCAGGCGCCAACTCGGCAGTTCCCGCAAGCACCGACTTCTCATTGAGCCCATTAAAGCCATATTCGACATCGGCGGCCACGCCCCAAGCACCGCTGTCAAAACGCAGCCCGCCGACAATGCGCGATGGCAAGATAAAGCGCGAACTCATATCGGTGATTTTAAAACCGATCGCTCGCGCCTCGGCGGCCGTCGGTTTGATGATCACCTGATGACGATAACTCAAGCCAAGGCTCAACTTACCGTTGTCACCGTCCATAAGGTCAGCTTGAAGCCCGGCGCGCAGGCCCGAAGCATCGGTGCCGGTGAGTTTGAAATCGATGAGCGGGTCAACCCCTTCGCCTTCGGCACCATTAAAACGCTCGAGCATCAGATAGGTCAAGCGATAGCCCAAACCGAAGCGAACCTTACCCAAATCAAAGCCAACACCCGGGCCGACCTCGGCGAAAACCAAGGTGGTCGAATCGCTAATTTTAGCGCCGCCGAAGCCTTCGTAGCTGTACGTTGCCCCTGCCGAAGCGATGGGAAAAGCCGCCATCCCGAGAACGACTTTGGGATGCAGACGGTAAGCACCGCCAATCAAAGGAAAAGGAGCCGAGGTTGGCTCCGAGGTGATGGAGGTGGATTCGGGTGAACTGCCCGGCGAGCCGGTGACGGTGCCGCGCAGATAGGTGATATGGAAAATACCGCTGCCCTTTTTGATCTTCGCCAAACCTGCAGGGTTATGAAACAGCGCCGAGGCATCGGAGACCCCAGCGACCGCTGCGCCGCCCATGCCCATATGCTCAGCGGTGTACAGCATGGGGGTGTCGTAACCACCAGCCGTAGCGGCCGATGAAACCGCCATAAGAAAGAAAGAAAGGGTGATGCGCATGGTAAGCCTCCTAATCGCCTTTACAGTACAACGCAGAACGTTGCAGCAAGTCTAGGCAGACTGTAAACCAAGTCGCCATTCGAGTTCGTTAAGGACATCTTGTGATCTACTTAATCGCATCAATAATCGCCTTTGCCGCGCCGGCGGCGAGTTCGGACGATGAACGTAGCATTCTCGTTCTCGACCTCGTCGTTGAAAAGGGAATCTCTTTGGGAGAGGCCAAGCTTTTGAACCAGCGCTTGGTCGCCATCGTCGCCGACAGCAAGCGCTTTAGCCGCGTTATCGGCAGCAGCGACATGCAGGCCATCCTGAGTGTTGAAGAGCAAAAATCAGCATTGGGCTGCGGCGATGATAACTGTTTGGCGGAACTCGGCGGTGCGCTAGGCGCGCGCTACCTACTCGTCGGTGGACTCGGAAAGCTCGGCAGCCGTTTGGCGCTCAATTTAAAAATACTCGATAGCGAAAATGCCAGCGTGGTGAATCGTCGAAGTACCTTGGTCGATAGCATGGACGATATGGTCAACATCCTCAGCAAAGAGCTGGAACTGCTAACCCTTCCGCTCGCTTCCTCACCCAAAAAAGCGTCTTCGACCAAAGCACTTCCACCCAAGCCTATTAAGCGCTCCTCGAGCAGACGGTTTTCGTGGCTAGGTCTCGGGATGATCACCGCAGGGGCGGGGTATTTCGCGGCCGTTTACCCTGATGCCAGCAAACAGGCGGAAACGCATCGAGAAGCTTTTAATCGGGCGACAACAACGGTGGACGCGCAGGACCCACGCTATGACTTTTTGAACGCCCGAGAACGGGCGAACGGCTCGATTACGCTCGGTCTAAGCCTTGCGGGGGCAGGTATCGCCTTAAACGCCTGGACCTGGTGGAGGTCGAACTGATGCGCAGCGGACTGATTCTATCATTAATTGTCCTGAGCGGCTGTGTTGCGGAGCTTGAACGGGGCGACCGGTTTGCCTGGTTCGAGACGCATGAAATTACCAATATTTACCTGCGCGACAACTACGGCTGTGCGCAGAGCCCCGGCCGAGCTGCGGCCGACCAAAGCCTATGGTGTTGGGGTAGTCATCCGAGCCCGGTCTCAGCAGCATCAGGCGCTGTTGAGATTGCGGGAATGGGCGATCTAACCAGCCTCGTGCTGGGACGAGATGTCCTTTGCGGCATTCGCCAAACCGAGGTGATCTGCAGCGGCAGAGGAAGTTCAGCGCTGGGGCGAGCAGGTCAATTTGATCGCGATACCTATTTTCCGGCCGCCGCCGTTGAGGGGGTACAAGTGGCCGCTGACGCGAAACTCTACGCGCCAGGCAGCGCGGTTTGTCACTATTTAAGAGCCTCGGGGGAGTTATGGTGCTGGGGGTACGGCGGCAACCTCTATAACAACCATGATTCCGAAACTCAGCCGGTTCTCATCGGCCTAGAAGAATATTCGCCGACCAACGAAATGCTCGCCATGACCGAAGACCACGCTTGTCTCTTCTCCCAGTCAGACAATAGCCTGTTATGCTGGGGTGCCGGTGGTGCTTTTGGTGAAGATAATGTTATCCAACCCTTGACCGTTCGCCGCAGCCATATCGAAATTCAAGACCTCTGCGTCGCCAATAATTACACTTGTTATATCGGCGGCGAGGTCGGCGGCGATGACTACAAACTGAACTGCTTTGGCAACTCCGAAAGCCGGGTGGTTCAAGCGCTCCCCGAGCCGGCGGGTAGTTTTGGCCGCCATAACAACAGCACGAGACAGCTAGTTTGCGGAACAGATCACGCCTGTTTACTGCGCGAAAACGGCAACATCGATTGCTGGGGTAGTAATACGAGCCATCAACTCGGAGGCGAACTGCCAGGCGACATTGGCATGGCGGTCAGCGCTCTTCCCGAGCAAGTGATGGAACACAGCAGCTCTCTACCGCGTCAACTGCGCCTAGGGAGCGACGTGTCCTGCGTAAAATTTCTTAATGTCCCGGGCGTCCATTGTTGGGGGCAAGAGATCGGCGCCGAAGAATGGCCCGTCTCCCCGCGGGATCCCAAGCTATCGTATATGATTAAGTTTGAACCTTAGCTGACGCGACGACGACGGCGACGTAAACCGCCGATAAT
>JAPKCE010000156.1 GCA_028823075.1 Myxococcota bacterium | reverse complement strand
CATGGGCTGTCGTGTGGGGTTCAGCTTGTATGAGTACACCCCAACCGGTCCCGAAAAAGGTCGCTGCCGTGGCATCGTCTCTGACCCCCAAGGCCCCTCAGCCCGAAGCCAAGTTGGCAGAAGCGAAAGCCCCGGCGCCCAAGACTATCGCAGCGAAAGCGCCTGAGCCTGAGCCGCCGAAACCGAAACTCAAGCCCGGCGCGTCGGATCTGCATGGGGTCTATGCGGATGGAGACCAATTAATGCGCATTGATCTGCAGACGGGTGAAACCGCCCCTTTGGGCGTGGATAAGGTCGTCGCCGCCACGCAAGATGGTGAGGGGCATTGGTGGGTGGTGCAGGCCCAGGGCAAAAAGCATGCGTTGCTGCGCATTCCCTCCAGTTTTGAACTCTGCGAAGTCAAAGTGGTGGTGGCCGATCTGCCCGGGCATTCGGGGTATTTTGATGTGAAGTTTTCGAAGGATAACAAATTTAGAATGGTGTCGCTGGCGCCGTTGCGTCAGGCCACGAAGCAATGCGGGGGTATGAACGGCAATTTCCTTTGTGATCATGCCATGGGCTGGACTGAATACGATACTTGGACTTGGGCGCCAACGCTCGCTCAATTAAAGGCGCTCGCTCTGGCGGCGCCCAAGCCGGCCAAAAGGTGAAGCACCCTTGCGCCGCCCGTTCTCACCAAAGCACTGCAGGTGTTGGGGGGAGGATTACCGGGCCTGTCCCCTGGGGACGAGTGGTTGGACCTTGATGCTCACCCAGGTAGAATGTGGTGATATGGTGCATCCTGCCTGTATGCTTCGGTCGGCGGATAAGCGCCGCTACAGTGCGTTTTTTCAGGAAAAATTTACCACCGACCTTCGCTGGCGCCGACGGCCCGGTCGCGTCGGCTCCTGCGGTCCCTTTTACATGACCCCAAGTGGCGATTGGATCAGCGACGGCAAGGGGATCTTTTGCACCTTCGGTAAGGGGGGCGTGTGCACAGCACCTATCAAAGGCGACTATTTAGGCACTGTGGGCGAGGCGCTGCTGCGGATTGAACTGCACTAGGGGCGCTGCTAAGGTTCGACCACCACGGCGGTTGAACCGGTCGAGGCGCTGTCTCCTGGATTGTAATAGCTGTAAGCTCTGCTCGGCGGATGCTGAGCGTCAAGGGCTCGAGTCGCCTGCATGGCGAAGCTTAGCATGCGGCTTTCACGCGGCAGTAAACCCATTAAGTAGAACGTTACCAAGCGGTCGGACCGTTCAAAGCGCTGAACCAAGCCGCGGCTCACTAAGGCTTGTAGATCATCGACCATCGGAACCAAGCCGGGGGCTGTCGCGACGCTGACGATGACTTGATCCATAGCGCCTTCATCCATTCGCGAGCTGACTTCGGCGTTGACCCTCAATGTCTCGCCCACGCGAAGCTGGCTGCGACCGTAGGAGACGCTTAGTCCCAACGAACCCACCTGCTGCGGAGGCGTAGTCCAAGGCTCAAAGCGGGTACCGATCACTTGGTACATGAGGCTGCCTTCACCGCTGAACTCCAGGCGAATCTGCGCTTGTCCATCGGCGACGAGGGAGGTGCTGAGGTCGAAAGTGTGATGCACATCAGCGTTGCTCTCATCGATATCGATTTCGCCGACGAGTTCGTTGGCCAGAAACACCCGTGCTTGACCCTGCGCCTGGTTGGTCGCACCGAGAGCTGCTTGGGTTAGGGCGCGCAGTGAATTCATGGTCGCTTGGGTGGAGTACCAGTTGCCAAAGGCGTCTTTGGTCGCGGCCAAGAAGGTGAGTCCGTCTTGCGCCGCGTTGCTATGCTGCCCGGCCTGTAAAAGGCTTTGAACCACCAACCCGGTCATCTCCACTTCGCCCGGCTGGCCGCCGCCGCGTGCGCCCGTCCAACTGTTGCCGGTGAAGGCCCATTTCATTTGGTCATCGGCGATCTGTTGCCCTGCTTCTTGCAGGCGATTGAGCATGGCGGTGAGCAGCGCATCATCGGGAGCGGCTTCGGCAAAAAGTTTGGCGGCTAATGCCACGGCGTAGATGTCGTCGGTTTCGCCGATTCGAGCCCGCAGGTAACGTAGAGCGAGGTTAACCGCAGCTGGCGCTTTGCCGTCTCGGTGGAGCCCCATGGCGATGAAAGAGGTGGAGCGCAGAACATCTTCGCCCAGCGATTCGTTACCGGCATGAAGGGCGTCGCCAGCGGGCCAAGACCCGTCGACAGCCTGTTGTTCAATCAGCCAGGCCCGATGACGGTCAGCAACCGCGGGGTCGGTTTCAATGATGCCTTCAAGGTCAGCGTATTGCCACAGCGCGATGGCCGTCAAAATACGGTTGCCGGGATCGGCGTTACCCCACCAGTTGTAACCACCGGTTGGCGATTCGAAGGTAAGAATACGTTGGTAGCCGGCACGAATAAACTCGACGGCTCGCTGCATCAATTCGGGGTCATCCGTGCCGGTAGCGACCAGGTATTGGTAAACCATGATGTTGGGCCAGGAGCTCGACGTGGTCTGTTCAAAACAGCCTCCGGGCATTTTGAGCATGCTTTCAATACCTTCGACCGCCGAGCTGGCGAGTCCTGGGTAGATTTTGACGAGCAACTCGTTAGCGCCTTCAACGCCCTCCGGCAGCTCCATATCGACGTTCGCGGAGGCGGCCCCCAAACGTCCGCCAGTGGTTTGAATTTCGGGCTCGCCATCCGGGGTAACCCGCAAGGTACGGCGAACGGCGTCAGATTCGGCACCGGCAACAGCGAGAACTTCGATGTTCACTGCGCCGACGCGTTCGGCGCGCAGAACATAAACCACTCGCTTAACTTCGCCGGCAGCCAGGGAAACGCTCTGCTCGGCGCCGCCGACTAGGGTAATGCCTTCTGTAGGCAGCAGAGTTAATGCAACAGTTTGAGGCTCTTCTAGATAGTTGTAAACGATTACCGGCACATGAACCTCGTCGCCTCGGGTCAAACTCACGGGGAGGTCGAGATCGACAAAGAAGGGTTGAAAGACCACCAACTCACCTTCGCCGCTGCCGATATGACCGGCCGCCGAGTTAGCTTGGGCGGCGATTTTCCAGGTGGTGATGGAGTCGGCGACGCGCAGCGCTTGTTCGGCATGCCCGTTGTCATCGGTGATGATCATCGGGGCGGCGATCAGGGTTTCCGGGAACCAACTGCGCAGACGCGGCGCTGCAGAGCCTCCGCCCTCTCCGGGCGCTGCGACGTTGTCGTCTGTGGCTCCGCCGGCCCCTTGCTGCGGCGGCGGCGCCCCCCCAGCTTCTTCTTGCGCCATCAAGTCGCCATCGCCTCGGTTGCGGGCTGCGTTTTCGGGGATGGCGCTTTGCAGGTTGACGTCGACCCGCAGATCATCGGTGGTGCCAAAGACCTCATCGGCGCCACCGCTGATTAAACTCGCCTGCCAGTTGCCCAGTTCGTGCTGGTAGATTTTACCGAAGGGGTCGGCGCGGCCAACCAACATGCGCTCCATAGCCATTTCGTAATTACCAAAATCGACTTCGCCTCGGCTCCATCGGGCTTTTAGCTGTTCGACCAAGCCGTCCAGTTCGCGCGTGAGTCGGCGAATAAGATGGGTTCTCGCAGCCCCTTGATCGATGACCTCGGAATCTTGGTCGATCGAGGCTCCGGCTCCGCCGAGCCGAGCAAAGGCTGCTTCGGCGCGGTCCTCGTCTCGGGTCTGCAAAGCACGACTAACCGCGACCGAGGGTGCCGGGCTGGTATCTGCTCCGGGCCTAAGTCCAAGGTCGAAATAGGCTTCTCCTACGCCGGGCTTAGCCGCTGATAGGGCGAAAACCGATGCGTCGACCGCGGTGATTCCAACAGCCGCTGCTTGGGGCTCGCCATTGCCGTCGCGCACCTCGATGTTGAGCAAAGCGTTTTCGCCAGGTCGGTAACTCGCCCTCTCGGGGCTGACCTGAACGTTTAAGGTCTTTCCGCCATCGACATGGATGAGGCTGAGCCCGGTGAGCATCGAGCCGTCGTCGCCGCGCTGTAAGGCGCGCAGTTGGACACCTCCGTGAAGGCCCTCGGGCAATTGGATTTGAGCGCGCCCGCTCTCACCCTCAAGGTTGAGACTGGTGCTCGAAAGCACTTGGCCTTCGCGCAGCGCATCGATGAGCACTTTACCGAGCTGGCTCGATTGAATGTCGATGTCGATGACTTGTCCCGCGCTCAAGAAGCGTTTGTTTGGCGTGATCAAGAGACCATCGCTCAGAGGTCCGAGGGGAAGGGTGGTGGTATGGGAATTGACGCCGAGCACATCGATGCGCAGGTTTGAGCTTTGCTCCATCGGCGGAATGCTAATGCGCGCCAACCCAGCCGCGTTGCTGCGCGTCTCGAGCATGCTGCCGTCGGCAAAGGTTAGGCGCAGATCAGCTTCGATCGGTTGAGCGCCCGGATCGGTGACGATAATGATCGCCGGTTGGGTCATCTTTTTGAGCCATCGTCCGGCGCTCGGCTGGATGAGCACGCGGCTCGGGCCTCCGGCGACTGAAAAGCTCCGTTGGCTCGTTAAGCTCTGCCCGGCGCTGTCCACGGCGCGCAAGGTGATGCGAAAGCCCGCTTCGCCGCGCGCCACGATAGCTGGGTCAAAAGCACCGACATCGAGTTGAAAATTAAGGTTTCCTTGGGCGTCACTGCGGCCCTGGAACGTGGCGACGGTCTGCGCTTCCCCGGCGCGCAAGGCGTCGCCTAGGATTTCGATCTGTGCTTCCGCAACGGGCTGTCCAAAGGGGTAACGCAAGGAGACGCTGCCGCTGAGTTGGCCGTTCGGCGTCAGCCAGGTTTGTTCGAATTGGTACGAAGCGAGCATGCGCGGCAGGCGGTAATACTCGACCATGACCTGCTCTTCGGCAAGCGTCTCACCGAGTATGGCCTTGAGCAGGTAATTGCCTTCATTCAAACGATCTGCAAGGCGAAAGTCGGTAGCGAAAACGCCGAAGGTATTCGTTGTTTTGGTTTCGCGATGGACGCGGTTTCCAGCGCCGTCGTAGATCTCGATGACGACCGCCTCTGAGGCTGCCGGGCTGCGATCTCCGGCGGCGATAGCGAGGCCGCGCAGATGCATCGTTTGACCGGGTTGGTAGCGAGGCTTGTCAGTCGTCAGTTGTAAACGGCGAGTATCGACTAACTCGAGACCGACGCGCAATAAGGCCTGACCCGAAGCACCGGTTGCGCTGACCAGGAGTTCTGCTGCACCGGCGTTTAAATTGCTTAGATCGGCACGCAATTCGGCCAGTCCATCGTCGCCGCTAAGCGCTTGTCCAAGCTCGACCGCCTCGCCCTCTGCCTGCGAAATGGCGAAGCTGACGCTAACTCCGGGAGCCATCGCACCGCTGCTGGCGTTACGCACAAAACTTCGCAACAGGGTGTCAGCACCGACTGCCAACTGGCGTGAGCCGAGCGCATGCAACGCCAGTCTCGGCACCGCAGTAAACAAGGACCGGCGAGCGCGCACACGGTGCTCACCAATGGTGATTACCGCTTCGATAACATAATTAGCCAGATCGCCGAGCGCCTCGGCCCGCACCCCATCGAGTTTGCCTTCGATGGTGGCACCGGGTTG
>JAPKCE010000155.1 GCA_028823075.1 Myxococcota bacterium | reverse complement strand
ATACCCACGTATAAAACGACGCTAATCAGTCGTGGCGCCATCACCCATACGAGTTTGAGTAAGCCACCTAACAGGGTGATTAACCAAAAGGCCGCGATGAGTTGTTGGGAAAGCGCGGAGTTGAGCAGCAGTAGGGCATAGCAGGTATAGATGCCGGCGATGCAAACGAAGATCATCACATGGTCCACGCGGCGCATCCAAACGCGTACTTCGGGATGCCAGTTGGTGGTGTGGTAAGCGCCGGAGACCATGAGCATGCCGGTAATGCCACCGAGACCCATAAAGCCCGCGACCCAAGTCAGCCCAGGTTCGGTTCTCCAAAGCACCGCGGCGCTAACTGCGAAACTTAGTAGGCCGGCGTATTTATGGGAGACGCCGCGCAGAGCCGGTTTGTCTTCTGGGTCGCCCATTGCCGCCGCTAAAGCGCGGTTCTGTTCGGCGATGGTCTTGCTTAGTTCGTCGGGTTGCGCGTTCATAGCGGGAGCTTATGTCGCGGCCGGCGACCGCGCCACTTCTTGACCTGAAATTCCGGAGCCTAAATGCTGAATCGCTTGTTATCCACCTTACTGCTGTTAAGCGTCGCTTGTGGCTCCGAGCCGCCACCTTGTGAAGGCGCTAGTTGCGGAGGCGGACCGCGCATTAAGCTGAGTCCCCAGGGAGAATTTGGTCATATCGTTTGTCAGGGTGAGGCCGCCGATTGCGTCCTCGATCTCGGGCGGTTGCAGGTGAGCCAGAGCGCTGAGAGTTGGACCACCTTGGAAAATGTCGGCAGCGATATTTTACACCTTGAGGCCTTCGAGCTTAGCGAGCCCGCTTTTGAAGTCCAGCATCCAGCGGTCGAACTTGAACCGGGCGAGACCATCTCATTTCGATTGCGCACGCGCATCGATGAGGCAGGGCGCCAACTCGACGGTGAGCTGATAATTCGCTCCGACGCGGTCAACGGGGACTTGAACGCCACCGGCTGTGTAACCGGCGTTGGTGTCTGCGGCATGGTTCGCGTGCAACTCAGAGCTTCAACGGCCAATTGAGTTGAACCTTGAACTAGAACGTGTTTCAGTTCGTCGCTAATAGGAGCTTGTTATGCGTTTGTTGTTAGTCTCGGTTTTGGCTATTTTTGTCGCTTGCGGGCCCGATGCTGAAGGACTTGGCGATGCCGGCCCGGCGGTGGATGCGGGGTCGCGATTAAGCCCATTACCGGCATTGGCGGATTTGACGCCAGAGACCTGGACCGAGCTATCACCCGGCGGCGATACGACCTGTTCACGCGGCCAGGACTGGGGATTCTTCTTTCGGCCCGGCACCATCGACAAACTGGTCATTGAGTTTCAAGGCGGCGGCGCCTGCTGGAACTATGCAACCTGCTCGATCGCCGACGCTATTTTCAAAGATAATATCGAAGATGTTCGCGATGCCGTTAGCCAGGGCTTGCGCCGCGGTATTTACGATCACACCAACCCCGACAACCCTTTTGCAGGCTGGCACCATCTGTTCATCCCCTATTGCACGGGCGATATTCACTGGGGCCGAGCGACCGTCGAGTACACTGGCGAAAACGGGGCTGCCCCCTTTATTCTCGAGCATAAGGGCGCCGTTAACTCCGAAGTTGCCTTGCGCTGGGTAGGCGAAAACCTACCTTCACCCGAGACCATCTTCGTCGGTGGTTGTAGCGCTGGAGCTTATGGCTCAATCGGCTGGGCACCTTACATCATGCGTGACTTTCCCAACTCGAAAGTGGTGCAGATGGGCGATTGCGGCGCCGGCATTATCACCGATCGTTTCTTACAAGATTCCTTTCCGGGTTGGCATGCGCTCGATACCCTGCCTGGGTGGATCGAAAACTTGGACCCGGTTCGCACGGACTTTGGCACCTTGGAATTAAAAGACCTGTATGCCGAGGTCGGCAAGTTTTATCCGGATCAAAACGTGGCTCAATACAACACCGTACTCGATGAGAATCAGGTCTTTTATTATACCGCCATGGGTGGCGAAGGCGACGCTGAAGACTGGTCGGTAAAAATGCGCGACCAGATCCATCGCATCGCCGACGAGACTCCCAATTTCCGCTCTTTCATCGCTCCGGGCGAGCAGCATTGCATCTTACCGAGAAGCAATTTTTACGACGTCGAGAGCGACGGCGTTCGGCTGGTCGATTGGCTGCGCGAACTGGTGGGGCCAAACGCTCCTGATAGTGTCGCTTGCGAAGGCTGTGAGCCGCAGCCTCTGCCCTAAGGCAGCACCCTAAGCACGGTCATCATACCGTCCTCGGCATGCGGTAAAATATGACAATGGCTCATCCAGTCGCCTGGGTTATTTGCGACTAGTCGAAGGCGAACCCGTTCGCGAATTCGAACATTGACCGTATCTTCGATTTCGACATGCAAGGGCGCCACCCCGTTTCGGCTGAGCACCTCAAAATGGTGCCCGTGGAGATGAAACGGGTGTTCCGTAGGACTTAGGTTGCGAACTTCGAGAATGACAACGCTACCAAGAGAAACCGTTTCGGGTTCGACCTCCGAAAATAGTTTGCCGTTGATGAACCATTTGGCGCTGCGGTCAGAGCCTGCGAAGGTCCAGATGATGTCGGCATAACCCGGGTCCGCGTGCTGTTGGCGAGCCTCAGCGTGTAGCGCTAAGGGCGGCGGTGCGTTTGCGTTACCGCTGGCAACCAACTCGATCAGCGGCTTGGGATCGCCGAGAGCGTCGCCGCCGTAGAGGGTATAGGGGAGGTTGTTTAGGCTCTGGTTGTCGGCGCCTAGGCTGAACTCAAACTCTGCCCTGTCACCGGGCGCCAAGACGGTCTCATTTACACCGAGAGCGACTAAAAACGGTCCTTGGTCTGAACCGATGAGTCGTGCTGAATCACTATTCAGTTTGAGGTAGCCATGGTTGCTTACGTTGATCATGCGCAGGCGAATTGCGCTGCCGGAAGCCAGGTCAAGCCGAGCCGCTGAATGACCATTCACTAACCAGCGCCTCTTCAAGCGTGCATGGCCATGCGCCGGACCCGCTGCTTGTTCGACATCGGCTCTGGCCTCGGCCCGGTCATCGATCAGGGCGATGAGGTCGTGACTTGCCGCTTCATCCGCGGGGTCTCGGACGATCAAAGCCCCATACAGTCCGCCATCGACTTGGCCTTCGGTATTGAAATGAGGGTGGTACCAAAAGGTGCCGGCCTGGCTGACGGTAAAACGGTAGGTAAAGCGCCCGCCAGCGACGACAGGACCGCGCTCCCACGGCACTCCGTCCATGGCGTTTGGGATGTTCAGCCCGTGCCAGTGAATGGTGGTACCGTTATCGAGTTCGTTGATCAGCTCGACCTCGAGAGTTTGACCGAGAACCAAGTTGATTGTGGGGCCTGGAACTTGCCCATTGTAAGCGTAGCGAAAGCCACTGATATGACCAGGCGGTAAGACTTGAGCGCGCAGTTCGATACGCAAAACATTGGGGTCGGGGTCGAGGTCGACTGCTGCGGCTGGCTGGCGCATGGGCTCGCCGGTCTGCAGTGCGCTTTGAGCTAGGACGAGAGATTCGACCTTGTGCGGGTTACAGGCGGTAAGAATCAGTAGTAGAGCGCAATTTTTCATCGCTCAACCTCGGTGATCAGACTTTCTGTTATCGGCCAGGACTTTGCCCTTGCCGCTGTATAAAAAAGGTTGCGGTGGATCAGGCGCGCATGGGCGATCGGTTGCTCGCAACTTGAGCGGAAACGATGGTTCGACGTCCAACTCGCCTGCGGCATTAAGCGGTTGTCGCTGAGCAGGTCCACGGCTTGGCTGTGATGTACACCGACATCGCCAGCGGCGTTGACCATAACCCGAGCAAAGCCGACGCCGGGTAGTCCAGCCAAATCCTGTTCACCGCGCAGCAGATAGACCCGATCGCCGCTGGGGATGGGCGCGTCGGTTTCAACTCGGCCGTCCGGCTCAACAGCCGTGATGCGCACTTTGCCGCGCGCTTCTTCTAGCGCAATCCCTTTGGCTTGAGCATTCCAGTTGTCACCGGCGAAGGCACCTATGCCTTCGTAGTCTCGATAGCCACCTGGAAGGCCCGTCACGACAAGGTGGTCGCCGACCTCTGCGCTTAACCAAACTCGCCAATCCGAACCCGTTTCTTTGCTCGCTAAGGCTCCTGCCCAGGCCGGAAGAACTTCGCCTCCGATCGCTTCTTGAGCTTCATCACCGCAGCGTAAACTGACTTGCAGCAGGACCTGTCGTTGTGGCTCCCCGGTGGGCAGCGCATGCCCACAGCCGCTGTTCACCGTGCGAACCTCCACGAGCCAAGTGTCGCCGTCCCGGCGCTTACTGATAAAAAGGCTGGCAGCCAGTTCGAGCAGACCGGATTCGGGCTGACGGGGGCCAAACCAGGTGTGGCGGCGCACGCTACCGGGAGGCCGTAACCAACCAGCTACCACGCCGGTTTCCGATTCGGGGAAGAGTTGGTGGTCGGCGGCGTTAAGCACGTCGGCGTCGGGCGGCATATGACAAGCATTACAACCTACCTTGTCGCCAAAAACACCATCTTTCCATTCTTGGTAGGTGGAATGAACCGGTAGCTTTCCGTCCGGCCAGCGCTGTGGGTCTGGTGCGGGAATACCGCTACCGGCACGCTGCTCGTATTGATGACAGCCCATGCATAATTGGCCGTTTTGAAAATGATCGCGCTGCACTGACCCCATGCGCACATTGGGCGAGTCGTGACTCGGCCCAAAGGTTAGGGGAAGCAAGCCGTCAGCCCCTAGAGTCACGTCGCCCTCTTCACTTGGACGAATCAGTCGCAGGCGGTTACCAACGCCGGCGGCCGCTTCAGGAACGACTTCGCTGACGCGGTGGCAGAGGTCGCAACTAACACCAAAACGCAGCGCTCTAGCAGGCGCGTCGAGCAGGTCCCGCCCTCCGATAATGCCGTCCATGGCAGGGGCATGACAATCAGCACATTTCCCGGTTCCGGTCGGGTTTTCTAGACAAGTGGCATCGACGCAATCCGGCTGTGCACTGAGCTGTCCATCGCCGATAAAGCAGCGCATGGTGCGGGCCGGTCCCGGGCTGCGCGCCTCGAGCCAGCGACCACCTGCTGCAAGACATTCAGACTCATCGCCGAGTGCCGAGCTGGTGCCCGCATACTGATCTTGGACGATGGGGTTTGAAGCGCTTTGTCGATGCGGCGAGGCGTACCAGTCGTCGTTGATGTTGACATGGCAATGCCCACATTGGCGCGTTGAAGCCCGGCGTCCCGGCTGCCCAGGGTCCTGAAACCGGTAATCGGCATTGTCGCTGCTATCGAAGCGCGTCAGATGCAGCTGAGAGGGATTGTCTCTTGCGTCGTTCCAGTGAAGCAGACCCGTGCGCGCTTCAGGATGCGAGGCGACGACGGTTTTATCGCCGATGACGCTCGGGTCGAGCTGCAATTCGACCATGCCTTGAGCATCGCTAAGCAGGTGTAATTCGGTGCCGCCTTGAAGCACCACCGCGCCCTCGACCGGCAGTCCATCGAGTAGAACCTGCACCTGAATTCGCGCCAGTAAAGGGCCCGCATCCACAACTAAGGGGCCAACATCCCGCCGCGGCCGCGGCCGGATG
>JAPKCE010000154.1 GCA_028823075.1 Myxococcota bacterium | reverse complement strand
GGATATGAGCACCATGACTCCGGAAACCAGCGATGACCGCAGTTGGAACGCGGCTAGTGCGGAGCTTTCAGGCAACACCAGCGCAGCAACGCTCGAGCGCTATGTAGCCGACGGACTGCGCATGTTCTTCTCGAACAACGAACAGGAAATGAGCGGTCATAACGTCAACGTCAGCTGCTCAACTTGCCACTTTGACGGCCGCAACGATGGTCTGACCTGGACCTTTGCGAGCGGCCCTCGCCAGACCCCCAGCCTCGCCGGTGATGTCTCAGCGACGGAGCCGGTCACCTGGACCGACGATGTCGCCACTGTCGGCGATGAGGTTCGCTTGACCTCGCAAGGGCGCATGGGTGGCTCGAACATAAGCAACGCATCGATTGAAGCGGTAACCAGCTACATCAACTGGCGTCGTCACCTCGACCTGCCAAACCAAGGCCTCGATAACGCCATCATCGACGAAGGTCGCGCTATCTTTCAATCCGAAGAGGTCGGTTGTACTGGCTGTCACAGCGGCGACCACCTCACGGATTCGCAGATCTACCGCGTGCGTGGCAAATCGGTTCGCACGCCGAGCCTGCGAGGCCTAGCTGCCACAGCGCCTTATTTCCACGACGGCTCCAGCGCATCGCTCACTGAACTGCTGGAACGCTCGCGGGACCGCTCCATGGGCAATACGAGTAACCTAAACGCTGCTCAGATGGCCGCCCTTGAGGCCTACCTGCTCTCGCTCTAGAGCGCAGACTCCAGCTTGAACCGTTCGCTGCGCTCGATCGCTTCGGCGATCAGCGCATCGACTTCAAGGCGGCCCTCTTGAGCCTCGATGATATGCAACTTGCCGCGGGTGGTTGGGTTTTTCGGTAAAAACAAAGTGCAGCAATCGTCAAAGGGACGAATCGAAATATCGTAGCTGCCAATTTGCCGCGCCAGATCAATCACCTGACGTTTATCGTAGGTGATTAAGGGGCGAAACACGATGCGCTCGCAGTTGCGATTAACCAGATCTAAGTTTTCTATGGTCTGACTCGCCACCTGCCCCAGGTTCTCGCCGGTTACCAAAGCATCACAGCGACGCATTTGCGCCATTTTATCGGCGATACGGTACATAAACCGGCGATACAACAGAACCGTGTGTTTGGTGTCGCAATGCTTCTTAATCGCCTTCTGAATGTCCGTAAAATAGACGCTGTGCAGCAGTAAACCGCCCTGCGCCGAAGCCAGCAACTGGCCAAGCTCGCGCACCTTTTGGAGGGTCTCTTCGGGAACAAAGGGCGGCGAATGAAAATAGATGGCCTCGAGTTTGCAGCCGCGGCGCTGAGCCAGGTGGCCAGCAACCGGAGAATCGATCCCGCCAGAGAGCAGCAGCATGGTTTTACCCGCGCTACCGACGGGCAAGCCGCCACAACCCGGCACGTCCTGCACCCACATGCTGCAGCCATGCGGAGCAATCTCGCAGCCCAAGGTCAGCTCAGCCCCGCGCAGATCGATCGGCAGTTTGTGCTCGGCGAGAACGGCCTCGGCGAGTTCACGGTCCAAATCCGGCGAGCGCAGCTCAAAACGTTTGTCGCTGCGCCGGGAAGCGACTCGGAAACTCTGTGTTTTGTGAGGATCGCTCGCCAAGGCTTGAGCGACGAGCTTGACACCCAAAGCCTTCATAGCTTGCAAGTCCCGCTCGACGGGGACCGCAGCGACGATGCGCGCTATACCCGGTGTGCGCTTGGCCAAAGCCATTGCCGCTTTGGCGTCACCAGGGCCCAAGCGCATCTCCATTCGATCATGGCGAACGACCAACTCAGTCTCTGGCGCTGCCGTCTTTAATCCGGCGCGCAGACGCCGGGCCAGGATGCGCACAAAGTCTTTGCGATTGCCGCCTTTGAGCCAAAGTTCGCCGTAGCGAAGGATTAACAAGGTCACATCCATAGGTTAAAACACCTCGTTCAAGTCGGCAACGCATTGGGCAAAGCGCTGAGCCGCTATTTCGATCTCTAGATCCGTCGTGGTGCGCCCCATACTGAATCGTAAGAAGGCGCCTTCCTCGGGGCGGCGCCCCATAGCGCTCAGAACTTTTGAGAAATTCTGTTTTGCCGACCGCGTACAGGCGCTACCGGCGCTGCAACAAACCCCAGCTTGGTCCAGGGCGTTGAGCAGAGTACCGCTCGGTAGACCGGGCAGATGCAAAGATAAAATATGGGGCGCCCGTTGGCTCCCAAAAGGGCAACCTACGAGTTGTACTTCGGGAACCAGCTCTTGAATGAGTGAGAATAGGCGCTCAGCATGACCCGGTTGAGTTTTATCTGTGTTTTGTTGACGCTCGGCCGCTTCTGCAAAGGCCCATGCCAGCGGTACTGATTGGGTTCCGCCGCGCAGGCCAGCCTCTTGGCCGCCGCCGAGAAAGACCGGGCGCAGTGTGGTCGGCCGTTTGACCCACAGTCCGCCAATTCCTTTGGGTCCGTGGATTTTATGGCTGGTAAAGGCGACCATATCGGCGCCGAGGGCGTCGACATCCACAGGCATTTTAGCGAAGGCCTGCACCGCATCAACCACGAATTTAGCACGCGGGCATTTGCGGCGCAGTACCCCGGCGATGGCGGCGATATCGTTGATCGAGCCGACCTCGTTGTTGACCAGCATCACCGCGACGATGCGCGTCTGTGCGTTCACCGCAGCGATCAACTCTGGCAACTTGACCCGCCCCTGCTCATCCACGGGCAGCACATCGACTTGCCATCCCAGACGCTCGCGCAGCCAGTAAGCTGCCTCGGAAACTGCCGAATGTTCAACGGCGCTTATGGCGATGCGCGCGGCTTGGTCGCCGGCACTCCCAAGGACGGCCATCCCCAAAGCCTCAGTGCCACCACCGGTGAACAAAATCTGTGCGGCCTGAGCGCCGATCACCGCGGCGATGCGCGCCCGCGCCGATTCAAGCGCCTGGCGCGCCTTACGCCCAAGCGCGTGCTTCGAAGACGGGTTGGCAAAATCGCTTTCAAAACGCTGCATCATGCCGAGACGGATCTCAGGATCGATAGGCGTCGTCGCTGCATGATCCAAATAGAGCATAAACCGCCTCCGCTCAGCGCCCCCTTTTCATCGCAAGCCAGGCGACGCAAGCTCTGACAAAGGAGAACACCATGAACGAATCCAAACTGAGCAGCAAACGATGCCTACCCTGTGAAGGCCGCGTTGAAAAACTCCGTAGCGAACAGATCAACGACCTCTTGAGCGAAATTCCAAGCTGGAATTGCATCGACGAACACCACCTCAGCAAAAGTCTGTTCTTCGAAGACTTCGCTCAAGCCTTGGAGTTCACCAACCAACTCGGTGCCATCGCCGAGAGCGAAGCCCATCACCCGGAAATTGTTTTAAACTGGGGGCGCGTCGATCTTCGCATCTGGACCCACGCTATCGGTGGGCTCAGCGAAAACGACTTCATCCTTGCTGCCAAATTCGATGAGCTTTAAGTCGGTGGCCAAAGACGATGGACCCAGGCCGAAACCCAGGTTCGGTGGCTGGCCACCCAGCGATATGCAAATTCACTAAGCCACGCAAAACCGGGCAGACGGCGATACATCCACAGCCCCAAACCGCGCCTTGGAGCCATCGCAAAGATTTCGAACACCGCTCGCGCCCCAGCGTACAAGTCACCGTTCGGCTGGACCAGCCAGACCGATTTTTGCAGGTCAGTGGAGGTCAATTCGGGAAAAGCTTCAGCGACGACAAGAGCAGCGCCAACGGCCAAGCGAGACTCGCCGACCAAACCCTGAGCATAGGCCGCACAACGTTTACAAAAACCACAGCTACCGTCGTAAATGAGCAAGCTGCGCTCAGCGCGTGAGCGATCCCAGACTTGAACTTCGATCAAGGTCGGCTGCTGAGTCATGACGAGCTACAGATCAAGTTCGATGGCGATGGGGCAGTGATCCGAACCCAAGCGCTCGGCTTCGATGCTGGCGCCTGTTAGAAAGGGCCGAAGCTCATCGGAGATGATATGATAATCGATGCGCCAACCGACATTGCGCTGGCGCGCTCCCGATCGAAAACTCCACCACGAAAAAGCACCTTCTTGGTCGGGGTGGAGCACGCGAAAGCTGTCGTGATAGCCGGCCTCAAACCAACGGTCCATCCCGGCGCATTCTTCGGGTAAAAATCCCGTTGATTTACGGTTCGCTTTGGGGCGAGCCAGATCAATTGCACGATGCGCCGTGTTCCAATCGCCGCTCACCAATACAAGTTTACCTTCGCTGCGAGCCTGTTCAGTAGCGCTGAGCATCGCCGAATAATAATCTAACTTAAAAGGTACCCTGCCACAGTCGCGCTGGCCGTTCGGAAAATAGCCGTTAAAAATGCGCAGCTTACCGTGATCGCTGATCACCGTGCGACCTTCGCGGTCAAAAGCCTCGACACCCAAGCCAATGTTCACCTGGTCGGGCGCCTTGAGAGACCAGGTCGAAACCCCCGAATACCCCTTTTTTTCGGCCTGCGCCCAACTGCAATGATAGCCGTGCTCACTGAGCAATTCGGGGTCCAGTTGCTCGGGCCAGGCTTTGGTTTCTTGCAACAACAAAACATCCGGTTTGCGTTGCTCAAGCCATTGCAAAAACCCTTTTTTCGTACAGGCGCGAATCCCGTTAACATTCCACGAAACAACCAACATACCCTGCTCCAATCGCAGCAAAAAAAAGATGACCCGCCGTCAAGGCGGGTCATCTGGTAGGCGTACAAGGATTCGAACCTTGGACCAGCGGATTAAGAGTCCGATGCTCTACCAACTGAGCTATACGCCCTTTGGGGTGACTGATGGGGCTTGAACCCACGACCGCCAGGATCACAACCCGGTGCTCTACCAACTGAGCTACAGCCACCATACCTGTAAGCCAGGCTCCTTTTTCGGAAAAGCGTTAGGCTGACAAGGCCAAACTCAAGGATACCGTCTGTATATTATCAATAACACCTAAATTTTATCTCCGTTTTTTGCCGCTGCTGGTGCTGGGCGTCACTTTGGACACAGTCAGCGTGGGAGCACAGCGAGCGGCTGGATGAGGTGTTTGGGCCCTGACGCTAGCGCTGTTTGCGCCATAACAAGGCATTCAAACGTTCGCCGAGCTGGACAAAGGCGATGCCGTCACGACGACCATCGAGCAAGGCTGCACGATGCGACGGGCTAAGCAGCCAGCCGCGACAAATCGCCGCCAAACTTTCGTCCTCAGCCACCACTTCAGCGGCTAGTCGCAGTTTTAATTGATGCTTGCGCAACAACGAACCCAGGCCATCGGGTGAATGCCCGAAGCGTTCTTTCAGCTCATCGCTGCGTTGCTTGGCATAGGCTGCTGGCGGCGCTGAAACGAGTAAAGGGCGATGGCCGAGCGCGGTCCGTGCGGCGTTGATGTCGCTAAGAAGATCACCAAGGTGCTCGGCGTCGCGGCAGGGGTCGTTCGGGGCATCAACCGCCGGCAGACGTATGTATAATCCGGTCTCGGGCCCGGCTTCACCGCGCACGCTGACACCGAGCGAATAAGCGGTTCCGGCGGCCGGAAGATCGATGATCCCAGCCTGGTCAGCATAAAATTTTCGTACCCGACCGTCGCTCGCCACCGCATGGGCATGCAAC
>JAPKCE010000153.1 GCA_028823075.1 Myxococcota bacterium | reverse complement strand
GTTATGGGCCGATAGCCGAATCGCTACCAACGTTAATCAGCTGAATAAGCTCGTTATTTTTCTCGTTCACGGCTTCCCCTACACAGGTTTCACACACAGATACACACAGTATTTCAGACTGAATATTTGTGGGAAAACAATAGGCTAGTGTAGGTTCGGCTCGCCTTCCACCACCATCATCTGCATATTAGTTTGAGCACGCCTAGTCGGGGATGGTGAGACTTGCCGCCACCCGTCCAATGGGGCAGACCTACGCGCATCATGAAACGTCAACTTACCATCGCCAGCTTGTTCCTCTTTGTCGCCTGCTCTGTGCAGGTGCCTACCGAGGTGCCAACGCTGTCACCGGACGCCCAATCAGAGAGCGGCGACGCAGGGTCTAATGGCCGAGACGCCCTGGGTGTAACTGAAGCGGGGCTATGGGATGCGGGTAACGTGGCACCTTTTGACGCGGGGGCAACTCGTCTAGACTTAGGCTTTCCTCCGCCTCAACGAGACACTGGACAAGGCCGGGATGTTGTCGTTTGGCCGCGCCCAGACGCAGGACAGCCGCGCCCAGACGCAGGACAGCCGCGCCCAGACGCAGGGCAGCCACCCCCTCCCGATGACCACGCTAACTCTATGGAAAATGCGACCGTCGTTCGGCTCGGTGAGCCGGGCGAAGGACGTCTTGAACGTGGCGGCGACGAAGATTTCTTCCGCTTTATTGTACTGGAAGCGGGTAACTACCGAATCTTTACACGCGGTGCGACGGACACCTTCTGCCATCTGCTCAGTCAGGCTGGCGAGGAACTCATGCGGGACGATGATAGCGGCGAAAATTTCAATTGCCGCATCGAGCGCGAACTGCAAGCCGGCATGTACGGAATCCGCTTACGCCACTTTAATGGACAAGGCACCGGAGCTTATACTCTGCATGTCGAAGGCCCCGTCGAACCCGAGCCACTATGTGGTAACGGCCGCATCGAAGCCGGTGAAGAATGCGACGACGGCAACCTTTTGGCCGACGACGGCTGCGACCGGAACTGCCTTCTTGAAGAGCAGCCACCACAGCCAGACGACCATTCGAACAGCGGTGCTGAGGCGACCGAGGTCGCTATTAATGAACGCCTCAACGGGCATTTAGAAACGGTTGGGGATGTCGATTATTTCGTGGTCACCAGCAACGATAACCGGCGACTGCTCGTAGGCACCCTCGGGGCTACCGACACCCGCTGCCAAGCCGAGTTGGTGCAAGGCGATGTGATCGCTCTGGATTCCGATTCGGGCCCAGGAAGTAACTGCCGAATGAGTTTTGCGCTGCGCGCCAACCGACCCGTCTACCTGCGCATTGAAGGCGAACGCAACGCTGTGCGGGGCGAATACACGCTCTTCGTCGCCATCGAATAAGCTAGCACTGCAGCCCAAAATCTCGCTGGTTAGCGATTTTGCCCTGTCCGTCAAAGGTGAATAGGTCGGCGACCGATATCGTTGGAGTGCGAAAAAATAAAAGCAAGCTCAACGGCTTTGGCGGATAAGCCTAGTCCATGCTCATGCAGCGCTGATCCCAAAAGGCGCGCATCGTAACGATTTTTCCTTGATCATTAAAAGTGAACAGGTCGGCGATGCGCACGCGCATGCTCACATCGCCAGCGCTGCTGACCACTGTAAAAATCATCAAAGCCTCTTCGCCACAAACGACGATGCGGTCCAGTTCACAGCGCATCTGCATCTGCGCCTGATGGATGCGGTCCCAGAAAGCGGCTATCGCCTCTTTCCCTTGGGTCAAAGGTGCTCCGACCGGGTCTTCCAAACTGGCATCATCGGCAAACAGAGCTAACCAGGCGTCGCGATCGTCGGACGCCCAACTGCGCATGTATTCTTGTAAAACCGGCTCACAGACTTTGCGCGAAAGACTCACTTAGCGGCTTCGACGGTAACGGTCACGCTCGTCGACCAAGCGGGGCCGTAGCTGCGGTGAGCACCGTCGGCGAACTGCAAGGTCAAGGTATGCTGCCCAGGTGCCAAGTTGAGGATGTGATTGAGCTGCCCCTTACCAAAGTGGATATGGGTCGCATCGGCCGGGACCGGAGTTTTTTCGTCGATTCCGGCACCATCAATTATCAGATGGTGGTGGCCGAGGTTGCTATCATCAACCCCAAGGCCTGCGGGCGAGACGGTTTTGCCGCGCAGACCAAAAGCGAGCTCAAAGCCGTTAAAGATGGTTGCGCCATCGCGCAGGTTTTCAAAAAACACACCAGGCTCACCAATCGCTGCTTCTGCCTTGACCGGGTCGGCCTCGGCGGGCTTCGCGGGCGCTACGACTTTTTCGACTTTTACAGCCGGGCCCTGGGGTGCCGCGGTCGTCGGCTGAGTTTCGCTGCAAGCGAGGTTTAAAACGAGGGGGAATAAAGAAAGAACAATGCGCATAAAGCCTCCGATGTGCCCTTCTCATGGCGCCGAGTTTGATGCTACACAAGGGGGCATTGACGAAAGTTTGGCGAGAAGGTCTTAGCAGGTCCATGAGCAAACGGTTTTCCACATGGGCTTGGTTCTACACCGCATATCTGGTTGGCGTCATTTTGTTTGGCGCTTGGGTTCGTATTAGCCACAGCGGCGCCGGTTGTGGTGCTCATTGGCCGCTTTGCGATGGCGAGATTATTCCGACCGCTCCTAGCGCCGAAAAGATCATCGAGTACACGCACCGTGTGACCAGCGGTCTTTGCGGTATTTTGAGCATTGCGTTGAGCCTATGGGCCTGGCGACTTTTCGGGGCGCGTAGCAAGGCCTGCATGGCTGCCATGTTGACCCTTCTCTTCGTAATCTTCGAAGGCGCCATCGGAGCGGGCTTGGTGCTCGGTGAACTCGTCGCCGACGACAGCAGCGTGGCACGCGCCTTGGTCATCGTATTGCACCTTACCAACACGCTCATGCTCACCGGCTGTGCAGCGGCAACCGCGTATTTCGGCAAAAACCCGCAATCCCCAGCCCGTCTTAGCAAGCATCGTGGCTTACTCTTCACCATGGGTGGTTTGCTCACCGTTACGGCGATGACCGGCGCGGTCACGGCGCTCGGGGACACCCTCTTTCCGGTTCAGGTCGGCGCCGATGGGAGCCTGCTCGCCCGCGTCGCCGCCGAGCTTGGTCCCAGCCAACACCTTCTCGTTCGACTGCGCATCCTTCACCCGCTCTTCGCGGTCGCCAGCGGGGTTTTCCTTCTCTTCGGTTTTGATCGCCTGCGCGAGACGACAGCGGGCTCTTGGGCAAAAGCCGGTTTAATCTTAACCGTCAGCCAGCTCGGTATCGGCCTGCTCAACATCATTTTGGCGGCGCCCGGCTTTATGCAGTTACTGCATTTGGGCTTGGCTCAATGTTTGTGGGTTGCGCTGGTGATGAGCGCTCTCAAGGCTCAAGACTCTTTTTGAGTCTGTAACAACTGCCCGCGAAACGGGCTGGCGTTGCGCACCAAAACGGTCGTCGGCAAATCCTTGACCAGGTCTTCGACGCGGCTGCGATAAGCCTCTTCTTCACCGGGCTCCGGAATACCCATGCCCATAAACACGATGCCGGCACCGCGGCTATGCTCGGCGAACACTTGCGCCAATTTACGCCCAGCCAGCAGCACCACCTGAGGGTGAACCTCGATGCGCACATCGGCTGAAAGCGCCGCTAAGGCTTCGCTCTGAGGTTGTTGGTCGGCAGCGTCAAACACCACTGATTTGAGCTCGATACGGCTCCCCCGCCAGCCGGGGTTAAGACTCAACATATGCGCCAACATAAGCATCAAGTCGCCGTTGTTACGCGCCCCCGTCCACCACACAACAATGCGCGGCTTGGGCTCTAAAACTGCCGGCTTATGGCGTACGATCAGCAAAGACTTACCGAGTTTATCCAAGCGCCGCATGACGCGAATCACCGGCAAGGCCAACTGGTCCTTATCCGGCCAACCGAGCAACACCGTATTCGAAGCCAAGCCCGCCATGCCATTAGCTTGGGCCACCGTCACCATGCCGCTTTCGAGTTCGGGCACGACGTGGACTTCGCAAAACGCACTGATGCCCCGCCGCTGCAAACCCTCTTCCCAGGAACGGGCACGCTGGTCGTAGCTGCCGTGTGCGTCAAAGTCGCCAACCACCAACGACGTGATGGTTAGCACACCGCGCTGCAAGCTGAGTGCCCAGGTAAACTCCACCAACGCTAAATTGCGCAAAGGGTCCGACGTAAAGACTAAAATATGCGGACGCCAAGAACGGGCCTGCTCTTCTTTGTGGCGTTTTTTGACCAGGGCCCAGATCGCCAGTTGCATCAGTAAACCACCGCGTAGGTCGCCCCAACTCGCCTTTAAGGCTCGGCGTTTCATAACAGCAAAAATTGCCACCTCGATACTGATAGCGAGCGCCGCGGCGATGGGATGAATGAGGAACATCACCCAAACGCAAGCCACCGCACAGGCCAACGACATGGACCAATGAAAACGAAACCGCGGGCGAAACGAAGGGTCACCGATTAAGCCTTCCAGGCCGCAGACGATATTGACCATGCCATAGGTGGTCAGAAAGAACATCGAGACCGTCACCGCTACCGTGTTCAGATCGCCCAACGCACAGGCAAGCAACGCCACGGCGGCCGATAAGTACAGCGCCATGCGCGGCTCACCGTCGGCTCCGAGCTTACCGATGACCGGACTCACCAAACCATCGTCGGCCATCGCCTGTAAGGTGCGCGGCGCGCCCAAGATCGAACCGATGGCCGAGGATAAAATTGCGCCCCAAAGACCCGGCAGGATGAGCGCTGGAACGAGCGCTACTTTCATCCAAACCATCGAGTCGTCTCGCAACATCTCCGCCGGGACGCTGCTCGCCAAGGCGAAGGGGATGGCCATATAGATCAGCGCACCGGTGATCACCGCGGTGAGCGTACCTATTGGGATGGCGCGGTCCGGTTCAGCCAGATCTCCCGACAAACTAACGCCCGCCAAAATACCGGTGACCGCCGGGAAAAACACGGCGAAGATTTTCCAGAAATCGGCGTCAATAAAACTCGCTGGCATCTCCATCGCAGCACTCAAATTCCAGTCGGCGCCGAGCAACAAGGAGAGCAAACTTAGCGCCACCAAGCCGAGGATGGGGATCTGCATTTTTAGCGCAAAGACCGTTGAGCGAGCGGCGATGCCAGCCACCAAAATTACCATGCCAGCTGCGACGAGGGGCACCGGAACCCCGGGCCAGATCAAGCGCAACGACTCGGCCAGACCGAAGCAATAAAGGGTGAGGGAGACGGCCTGCGAGAGGAACAAGGGCAGGCCGATGGCGCCGCCAATTTCCAAACCCAAGGAGCGACTGATGATGAAATAAGCGCCACCGACGCCGACTTTCATATTGGTCGCCACCGAACTCAGGCTGAGCGCCGTGGCGAAGGTGATGGCGTTTGCCAAAGCGACGATGATCAGCGTCGCCCAGATGCCCGCGTTGCCGATAACCCAGCCGAAGCGAAGGTACATAATGACGCCGAGAATGGTCAGAATGGTCGGCGTGTAAACACCCAAAAAAGTTCCAAGCCCTGGCGTTTTAGCGCTCTCGGCTGGCTCGCTGGTGGGGGCGGTCGACAAAACGCTTTACTCGGGGTCGAG
>JAPKCE010000152.1 GCA_028823075.1 Myxococcota bacterium | reverse complement strand
GGTAGATTGTAGCGCAAAAGCTTGCCAAACCCTTGTCCGCTAGTGGTAATAAACCATTCGAGAAGGCCATCGCCGTCGGCGTCGCCAACCCAGCCGGCTGAGCCGATCAAGCCTTGGACTTCGGCAAGCGTTTCAATACGCCCCTCGTCGACATGCAGAATCAGCAGGCTGCTCCATACAGGTTCTTGGGGGCGAGCTGGCATGGCAACTCGGCTAAACAGCACTTCATCCTTGCCATCTCCATCGAGATCGACCGCGAGAGACGAGCCCATGACGATTTCGGGTGAGCTGGTATCCTCATGGATGATGGTGCCGCTTCTGGCGTCAAAAGCACGTTCTTCTGAGCCCAAGACGACAGGGAATACTCCTTTGTTTCGGTTAGTGAAAACATCGAGATCGCCGTCACCGTCAAAGTCGCCGATGGATGCGCTGGCCGAACTCTCTCGCCCGCCGGGGCTGGGAAAACTCCAGAGCGCAGACAGATCGGACCCGGAGATGGCGCGGACGCGGCCGTCGAAAGTCATGGCGAGCACGTCGAGGACTCCGTCGCCGTCGAAATCGGCGAGCGATACGGGAGCGATGGTGCCGCGTTCAGAGGCCGGCTCAATAAGCTCGACTTGCCCGCTTAGGTTGCCCGCAAGAACACTGGCGAGCGGCACAGTAAACAAGGACCCAGGATCGTTTTCACCACCCGTTCCGTAAACGAGCCAGTCCTGGCCGTTGCGCGGCCAAAGAATTGGCGAGCAGTAGGTTTCGGCCCCCGCAGGAACAGGAATCCTGTGAATTATCGTTAGGTCGGCTCCGTTCAAGACCATCAACCAGCCTTGTGGGCGCGGGTCGCCAATATCGGCCAAATCGTCACCGCCATTGGTGACAACGATTTCGCCAATTCCATCGCCCGTTTGGTCACCGACCAGCAGCGCTGTGTAGTAGTTCCAAATACTGTTCGTGCGCGCATTGCTTCCAGTTGGACTTGCCTGGAACAGCAGCTCGCCGCTGTCGGCGTCGATGGCCATGAGCACGCCGCCGCGGCCGCCAAATAGGAAAGGGTGATCGTGACCAGGAAGGGGCGCCAACGGAACCGCCGTCGTGAAAAGCGCCGAGTTATGATCCACTTCCCAG
Source organism: Myxococcota bacterium (assembly GCA_028823075.1). GTDB lineage: Bacteria > Myxococcota > UBA4151 > UBA4151 > UBA4151 > CACGMS01. The sequence goes on along the minus strand of JAPKCE010000152.1, from coordinate 4,493 downwards.
GCTATTTCGCCACTCGATACCTCGATGCTGAGCGCACCGCCGATGATCGTATCCGGACTGTTACCGCCAAACATATCACCAAAACCCAACAGCATTTTAGGGCCGGTATTGCTCTGAAACAGGCGAGGAGAACCAAAGGAGTTGTTCGGAAGCTCGCTCACCCAGGCCAGTCCGAGTTGGCGTTCTGGACCCGCGTCATGCTGCCCAGCGTCGCCCGAACCCGTATCAGGACCATCGAGGACCATCCCGGCGTCGCTCGCCGCACCCGCGTCATGTCGTTCCGGTTCGCTTGGGCAAGCGCTGCATGAAAGACCCAGAACAAACAGCCAGGCGAGGCGAGGGAAGGCGCTCATAAAATCTCCGTTTCGCTATGCGAACGATAAGACAAAAAACAACAAACCCCGTGTTCGGTCCGCAAAAGCAGAGCGAAGCACGAGGCCGATTGCAGATTGGTTCGGGATCAAAGACCCAAACCAGAACCTAGTAGCGGTCGCCGCCGCCGCCGCCGCCACGATTGTCATCGCGACGAGGAGCGCGCTCGCTGGCGCTATCGACGCGAATGGTGCGTCCGTCCAGATCACTATCGTGAAGCTCGTTCTTGGCAGTTGCTGCGTTGGCAGCATCCGCAAAGGTCACGAAACCAAAGCCGCGCGAACGGCCGGTATCACGGTCCATGATGACCTTGGCATCGGTGACTTCACCGAATTGCTCAAAAAGGGCTTTAAGAGACTCATCGCGGGTTGCCCAAGCAAGTCCACCAACAAACAATTTCGACATAACTCTTCCTAGCGTGCATTTGCACCTAAACATAAACACGGATACACCTGCATCCGCGAGCAGCGCCTTAGAGATGCTTTGGCCGCTTGTCTTTAACAATCGTGGTATTTTTAGGGGGCTGGCCAGCGCTCGACCCCGTAGCGCGACCTAAGTGGCCAGGCCTGTCCGCCCATGACCGGCTCAAAGTAGCTGCGAATGGACAGTTCATTGCGCCGGCCCCGAGAAGGAGAAAGTCGACAACTCATCTCGTTGCGCGAGCGGGGCCGGGTTCTTCGGGGGGAAAAGTTGACTCTAGACTTCCGCAAGCCGCGGAGCGCTCCTTTTAAGGGGAGGTAAGGACGGCGTCAATCGCTCGGCCGATGACCGCTGCATCCGTGGGGTTCTCAACGCGTGTACCGTTGAGGAACATGGTCGGAGTCCCGCGTACGCCGACTGCTTTGCCCAGCGCCATATCGGCGTCTACCGCAGCTTTATATGTGCCGGCGCTTAGAGCTGTTTTAAGAGCTGCTGCGCTCAGGCCCAATTTGGTGGCATATTTTTCCAAGTCGGCAGGCTTGAGTGCTTTTTGGTTTTCAAAGAGCAGATCGTGGAATTCCCAGAACTTGCCTTTGGAGTTTGCGAACATCGAAGCCTGTGCCGCGGCATGAGCTTCTTTATGAAAGTCCAAGGGGAAGTGGCGGAAGATGAAGCGAACTTTGGCGCCGTATTTCTTCTTTAATTCGCTGACCGCCGAACTCGCGCGCACGCAATAGGGGCATTGGAAGTCCGAGAACTCAACGATGGTGACTTTGGCATCTTTGTCGCCGCTGCTGGCTCCATCAGCGCCGTGAATCTTGGCGAGGACTTCAGCGCTCAGTGGTTTGTTGGCCGCTTCCATCTGCTGCAGTTGTTCGAGTACTTTCGGGAAGCCTTCAGCGGAGCCCATCTCTTTGCAGCGCTCAGTGGGGAAGCTCTTGGTTTTCTCGGTGACCATGGCGCAGGTCTTGGTCTTGGGCCCAAGCGCTGCGCAAAGGCGAGTTACGAGTTCACTGCATACGGCTTGCGTCGCCTTGATCTTGCCCAAGGTGGTCGCCAAGTCAGCAATTCCCGCTTGGCAGGTCTTGTCGGACATGAGCTCGGTTGCCGCTTTGAATTGGTCGCATGTTGCAGTCTTTGCGCCTGCGGCGTCGCAGACTTTGGAGGCATAATCGATACAGGGACCGACGGGCTTGGCGTCGCCTGGCGCAGCTGCTTTATCGGCAGCGGTGTCGGTGGCCGTTCCTTCGACAGCAGCCGGCTTGGCAGGATTGGTCCCGTTGCAGGCGGTGGATAAAGCGAAGGCCAGTAGGAGAGGCGACGAGAGAAGCAGTTTGTGCATGATTAGATCCTTAAGAGGCTTAGAATTCGGCGCCCTCTTGGACCCGCTAGCCAGAAATTTCCAGATTTTATTATACGAGGCCGAAGTTCGTCTTACGGCCGCACTGATGTGCAGCGGCTCTGCGCGGCTTAAAGTCTGAGGAGCAGCTCGGCAGAGGCTCGTTTTAAATCGAGCAGGCCATGTCCTGACCACAACAAAGGGGCGACTTAATTTTGCCATGTCCGTTGGGGCATTGCGAGATCTGCACTTGCCCGCCGTCGGCTTTGGTCAAGGTATCGTTGGTCAGCGGCGCGTCGCAATGGGCGCAGCTCGCGTTAACTGCCATATTGCACTTGTCACAGGTGTAAGTTGCCATGAGGTTTTCTCCGTAGGGGTGGGCTCGACATGAGCTTGTGATGGTTGCTGCTAGCATTGAGCGATCAAAATTTTAACCCCCGAAAAGGTATCCCGGTGGTGTGCGAATTGCCCGCGGCGCAATAGCTGCTTATTGTAGCGCTAGAATGGAGCAAAAAATATGAAAGTAATGACCTGTCGGCAACTTGGCAGCGCCTGTCGGCGCCTGTCATCGCCTGGCGCGATGCAGGCTTGGATGGCCGACAGACGCCAAGCGTTTGAGGCTCTGTCCGACGCCTAGCCCTCGCTCGACGAGGCCTGAGGAGCCGCCGACATAAAGGCTTTAAGAACTTCATCGGCAGGCACCGTGCCCAAGCCTTCGTCTCGTAAGGCATGCACCATTTTAAGAGTTCGAAAGGCGTCGTTCCAATCGTCGATGCGCTTGCGAAGGACGTCGCCTCGCACGCTCTCCATGGCATTCTGGAGCGGCTTCAAGGAGTTGGTGCGTTCAACGGCACGTCGTAGGATGGGTCCGAGCGGCGGCGCTACCTCTTGTAAAGCTGCCTGGAAACGCGAAATGTCAGCATGTTTAGAGGCGATATCGAGAGCCTGTAGCCAATGCTTTAATGCGACGAAAATAAGTGGGTTATAGACCTCGTAAGGCAGGTTTTGAGCTAACTTCTCACGAATCTGAGCAAGGGCAACGCCGGTACCAAAGGGAACTCGGTGAGAGAATCGCCCTTCGAGCTTGAGGGGGGCGCCGGACAAGGTCTCAATCGCACCCACCTTGGCGAGTTTGTTGAGGATGTAAAAGTCCTCGCCCGCCGCCCTTTTGGGGAAGCCTCGGACCTTGGCGTAGGCGTCGGCATCGATGCAAATCAGGCTGCCGATGCTGTGGTAAGCATGTGGCGATTCCGCCTGTTTTAGGCCGTGGACGTAGTAGCGAAGATAGGCTTCATAATACGCCATAGCCTTGCGCTGAAGGGCGTCGCCTTCTGGCATATGGACGAAGGGATAAATCAAAGCGGCAGGCTCCGAAGCGCTTTTAAGAGGCTGTTCCCAGTAGTCCGTCGGAACCCGCACATCGGCGTCTGTACAGTGAATCCATCGCTGTTCGATGCTGCCGTCTTCCATCCAGGCCAGCGCAAGGTCCGCAGCAATTTTTCGCGCCAGCCCAACGCCTCGCTTTGAGGGGAGACGGCGGTTTGGGCTGTAGCGATTGACGAGGACCAGCCCCATGCCGCGAAAGTTGCCTTCGGCGATCGGCGCCTCCGCCAGGTGTGCTTGTTCCCTTAGGTGTTGGGCGCAGGCCTGATTAGCTTGGTGGATCTGCGCTTCGGCGTCGTCGCAAGCATTGATGACCACAATGACTAGCGCCTGATTCGCGCCGCGGGCTTCGCTGAGTGTTTTTAGCGTCGTCGGCAGGCTGGCTTGCTCGTCGCAGGCGGGGATGCAGGCGACATGGGAATAGCGCCGAGATAGCTTGATGCGCTCGCCGACCTCGGCTTCTGCATGCGCCATGAGGTACTTATCGAGCGGACCTTTTCGCTTCAATGAAGGGCGGCGCGAAAGGGGATTTGGGCAATGATTTCGGCTTCTTTATCGAGGAAAAACGTCAGCCGTTGCTGGACCACTTCTGGCGAGAAATAAATCGCTGCCAAGTCGACAAAAAGGTCTGAATGACGAGCTTCGGAAAGCGTAATAGCCGTGTAGAAATCCTTCATCTCTCCCGCGGGTAAGGCCTCGGCCAAGAGGCCGAAACGTTCGTGCCCGCGCGCCTCGACGACCCCAGCCATCACCAAGCGGTCTAAGAACTCTAGGTCCCGCCCTTGCCGCACCTCGCGCAGCAGGGTGTTGACGTAGGCGTCTTTGCTGTCGCGATGAAAGCGCAAGCCGCGCTGCTGACAGATTCCAAACACCTGATGAAAATGAGAAAGCTCCTCTTTGGCGAGGCGGATCATCGGGTCGAGAATGGCGTCCCGGTCGGGGTAGCGTACCACAAAGGTCATCGCCATCGCCGAGGCTT
>JAPKCE010000151.1 GCA_028823075.1 Myxococcota bacterium | reverse complement strand
CTTCATCGGCTGTATCGCTCAAGGCCTGAATCTCATCGTCGCTCAGAGTTGCAAGGCCAGCGGGGCGGCCGATGACGCCCTGAACCTCCAGCCGAAGAAGCCCCCGCGCCACCCTCACAGGCGGCGCGCCGAGGAGAGAAGAGAGTTGCCGCACTGTAGTACGACCGTCGATTCGACTAAAAAGAAAGCGCTCTTCAGCACCCATCTGCACGCTCGCAAGATCAATATCGGCCTGAAGCTCAGGCACGAAATCTCCTTCGTATCGCAGCAAGGGGTCGATGGTCATCGACGAGTGCTCCTTAACAGGCAACGGGCGCGGGCGAAGAGACTCGCCGAACCTTGTTGAGTGCATCCTACCGAAGAGCGCGGAAGATTGCAGCTTTTCACACCGTAGAAAGCTGTTCGACCAGTAGACCACTTTGTGCATGCAAGCGATTCTCTGCCTCTTGCCAGGCAACAGAGCGCGGGCCATCGATCAAAGCCGCGGTCACCTCATCACCTCGGTGCGCCGGTAAACAGTGTAACAACAGCGCGTGATCCGCGGCTTTTTCCATAAGCTTTTGGTTAACCTGATAAGGCATGAAGAGGCGTCGTTTTTCCTCGGCGTCTTTTTCCTGGCCCATCGACACCCAGACATCGGTGATAATAGCATCGGTGCCAGTAACGATCTCGTCGCATTGTGTTGACCAAACGACCGAACCCGGACTCAGTTCATTACAGCGAGCAAAAACTGCCGCATCCGGCTGGAAACTCTCAGGCGTCGCGATGCGTAACTGAAAGCCGGTGATGGCAGCGGCTATCATCCACGAATGACAAACGTTGTTACCGTCACCAACCCAAGCCAAACGACGCCCCCGCCAATCGCCCCATTGCTCCTTTAAAGTGAGCAGGTCAGCGAGGATTTGGCAGGGGTGATAGGTATCGCAGAGGCCATTGATCACCGGGACCGAACTGTGCTCCGCCAGCTGCTGAACGTTGATATGGTCAAAAGTGCGTACGACGATGGCATCGACATAAGATGAAAACACCCGCGCCACGTCGGCGACCGGTTCACGTTTACCCAGTCCGACTTCATAATGCTTCAGCGCGATGGCCTGTCCACCAAGCCGAAACATTCCGACTTCAAAGCTAGTGCGCGTCCGTAAACTCGGCTTTTCAAAGAGCAGGCCGAGTACTTTGCCCGCCAGTAGCGGCGGTGGGTTTCCGGACAGTATACCTGCTTTGATCGTCAGCCCACGGTCGACGATGCGCCGAATAGTCGTGTCATCGACGTCCCATAGGTTACGCAGATGCAGCATCGCCAGCCTCCTTCAGCGCAGCGCTTAACGCCGTTACCAAAGCGTCGATTTCGTCTTTCGAGATCGTTAGCGGCGGCGCCAAGCGAACCACTCCCCCGCCGGCGACCATGCCGATCATCAAACCATGTTTTCGCGCGATCACGGGGAGGTCGGGGGTATCCTTTTTCAGTTCCAGGCCGCGCAAGAGCCCACGCCCGCGAAGGGCGTTTGCCGGCCGCCCTGCACCGATTAGTGGTTGCATGGCCTGGTCGAAATATTTGCCCGTTTCAACGACCTGTTCAAGCAGGCCTTTGTCCATCAACCGGCGCAGCACAACATTGGCTGCAGCACAGCAAACCGGATTACCACCAAAGGTCGAGGCATGAGTTCCTGGAACCAAGCAAGCGGACAGCGCGGGGCCCGCCAAGAAAGCGCCGATCGGCATGCCGTTACCCAGCCCCTTCGCCAAGGTCGCACCATCGGGAATAACCCCGTCATGATCACAGGCGAGAAACTTACCCGTGCGCCCGACGCCGGTTTGGATCTCATCAAAGAGCAGAAAGCAGCCGTGTTCGTCGGCGATTTGGCGCAGCCCGGCAAGATAACCTTCCGGTGGCATCACCACCCCACCCTCGCCTTGAATTGGCTCGACCAGAATGGCTGCGGTTTGAGGCGTCATCGCCGCTGCCATCGCTTCGAGGTCGCCATACGGCACATAGGAAACGCCCGGCAGCATCGGCTCGAAACCCTGGTGGTATTTCGGCTGCCCGGTGAGCGTTACGGTGGCCATCGTGCGCCCGTGAAAACTGTTGATGGCAGTGATGAACTCAAAGCGTTTACTGCCGCGGTCAAAATGAGCCCGACGCGCCGCTTTCAGCATGGCCTCGTTGGCTTCGGCCCCTGAGTTGGCGAAAAATACACGTTCAGCAAAAGTGGCCGCGACCAGCCGCTCGCTGAGCTCCATCGCCGGAGCCGTCCAATATAAGTTGCTCGTATGAGTCACGCGGCTGGCTTGAGCGCTGACCGCGCGCACCATCTCCTCATCGTTATGCCCCAAAGAATTCACAGCGATACCGGCGATAGCGTCGATATAGCGACGTCCCCGATCGTCGAAGAGGTACACACCCTCACCGCGCTCGATGATGAATTCCGGTTGCCGGTAGGTCGGTATAAAGCAGTCTCGGGCTTTGTCGATGGCCTGTGTCATGCGCTTTGCTCCTTGCTAATTTCAGTGCCGACGCCTTCGTCCGTGAACAGTTCGAGCAAGATGGCATGCGGCACCGTGCCGTTCATAATCGTCACCTTGCCGACGCCGCCATGGACAGCCTCGACCGCACCACGAACCTTGGGAATCATGCCCCCGGATATCGTTCCGTCAGCGATTAGTCCTTCGATCTGGCTAACGTCAATATGACGTATTAACTCGCCGTTTTTATCCTGCACACCATCGACATCCGTCATGAGCAACAAGCGCTCGGCGCTGAGCTCAATAGCCAATTGCTGGGCGACCAGATCAGCGTTGATGTTAAGCGCCGTGCCACCGGGACCGTAGCCCACCGGCGCAACCACTGGGATGATCTCGGATTTCTTCAAGGTCTCAAGGATAGTGACGTCCACAGAATCCACCGTGCCAACGCGCCCTAAATCGATGAGTTCGGGCGAATGGTCCGAGGGCTGGGCTTCCATTTTCCGTGCCTTTAGCAACCCCGCGTCGCGCCCCGTGAGCCCGACCGCCCGACCGCCATGGCGGCCAATGCGCGCCACGATCTCTTTGTTAACCTGCCCGGCGAGCACCATCTCGACCACGTCCATGGTCTGCTCATCGGTGATGCGCATACCGCCGTGAAACTGCGACTCAATACCCAAATTCTTTAGCATCTTGCCGATTTGAGGCCCACCACCATGAACAACGACCGGGTTGATGCGGGCCTGTTCGAGCAACACGAGATCACGCGCAAAAGCCTCTTTTAAATTGCGGTCGACCATGGCGTGTCCACCGTATTTGAGTACGATGGTTCGTTTTCGATAGCGCTGAAAATAAGGCAGCGCCTCTTCAAGAACCTGAGCGCGCTCTTCACGGGTCAATTTGCTCATGGGCAACTCTCCACGGCAGCACAAAGCTCTGCCAAACAAGCTAATCCAAATTCGCAATCGCGATCGCTGACACAGTCCCCGTTCAGACTAGACCTAGGCGTGCATTGTAGCGCGATGCAGGCTGATACCGGCGCGCAGGAGCGAGCTTCGGCACAGGCATCGCCGCTCTCCAAATTGGCGCGACAGAACTGTCCGTCACACCAACTGCCGAATTCACAAAGGGAGCCATTATCGACGCAAGGGTTGCCCACCTGGCGTAACACCGGAGCACTGCAGACCCTATCAGCACAGTACAAATCCTCCCGGCAATCGCGCAGGCCGCGATCACCGGCGCAAGCCTCATTCTCACCGCGCTGGGCCTCACAGACACGGCGCTCAAGATGACAAAATAGCCCAGGGCCACATTCCGTATCCTGTTCACAGGCCTGGCCCGAACCTCGCCGGGGCCTACAGAGGTCGCGCACGCAAACACTGCCGACTTGGCAGGGGTAGTCACTACAATCACCGCCAACTTCGACCCGCGCCTCGCATTGGCCGCAGCCATCGACGGAGCGCGCACAATACCCGGTGCTGCAATCGCCGTTAACCAAACAGGGCCCACCGTTGTCTGCGTTCATGCCAAAGGCAGCGCGGCAGGTTGAGATGTCGACGAGGTACTCGTCGAACAACGCACATTCAGCGCTTGGCAGTTGAGCGAGGCAGGCTGCCGCCAAATTTGTATCGAAAGCCGAGAAGGGCACGGCCGTCGCCACCCACGATGCATCGCTACAGGCTTGTTTATGGAGCGAAACGCAGGTTTCACCGCGCAGCGCTTTGTCGAGCCCGACAGCGCAGTCGTCGCGCCGAGAACACCAGGCCTGAGCGTAGGACTGGCAATGACGAACAAAGATCTGCTCGGTGGTTTCAACCGGCGCTGGGGTAGGAGGCGGTTCCTCGGGGCAAGCGCCGAGCAACAAAGCAAGGCAAACCCCGAGCATTCGCGTCACTGCGGTTGCACCAAACCCAGATCGAAGCCCAGCGGCCGAGCAGCAACTCCATCATGATATAAAACATAGGAAATGCTCTCGGGCCAGGTCGAGCCTGACGATCCATTAAGACCCAAGGTCAGGACGGTTTCGCCCGAGCTCAAAGTCAGCGGGAAGCTCACTTCGGCGCCTTCGGAATCTACAAGGCTCGTTGCATTCACCAACCAACTATCGTCGGCGGCCAAAGCGCCTCCACTGGTCAAAATGCCCCAAGAAGCGATCTCGATGTCTGCACTTCCGCTGTGGCTCAAGGTGAGGCTAGTGCTCCCACTGTAAAGACCATCGGCTTCGACAAAGCTCAGGGCTGCAGTGACGCTGGCCGTCAAGGTCGGGCTGGACGAGTCGCCGATCGGCACGATGAAGAAGCCTGCCGGGCCGCCGGCGTCGCCAACGCTCAAGGTGTTGGATTTAAAGACCAACTGGCTGCGCGGTGGTGTGGCGCCCCAATGATAAACCGTAACCTCAGCTTCGTCTCGGCCGCCTTCGGCGCCATCGAAAGGCTCGAGTTGGAAACCTGCACCGCGGGGGCTGGAGCAGGTAAAGGCACCTTCGTCTTCGCTGCGTTCGCCGGGGCGGCAGCCGATGTCATCGTCGCCTTTAATCCCGTCCATATCCAAGTCGAGAAAGACAGCGTTGATGGGAAAGGGCGTGTTGCCGAGGCTGCGGATGGTGACGCTCGAAGTGTCGCCCTCAGCGCGCACGAATCTCGGGCTGACCTCGCCCTTGCGACCGTTGCCGACACCGGTCAGCGGCAAACGCAACTCGGGCTGGAAGGGGTCATCGCTCCAGATCACCAAAGTCGCCTGACCCACGCCAACTTCACGCGCCAAGTAACTGATATCGATGTTCAAAGGCACGTCCGGATCGCCGGACTCTTCCAAACTGCAATCACCGGTCACGACGTTGCGTACGGCGATGGGCGCGTCGCCATCAGCCGCCGGAACAACCACAACCTGCTCAAGCTCGTTGGGAGGCTCGAAAGAAGCGCGCTCTAGGGTCCAGCGCCCAGAATCTGACTCGATGGCGATGCGCGTTATATGCAAAACTTCGCTACCCAAGTTATGAAGTTTGAGGCGCGCTGCGCCCACCTGACCGGCTTGAATATTGTCGATTGTCAAGGCTGGGCAAGGTCCGTAGACCCCCGCTTCTCCCGCAGCATCTTCGCAGCGCTGATCGATGCGCGGCGCACGCTGGGCAACGGCGTAGCCTTGACGGTGACGTTGCGTGTGGCCGGCTTGGAGCTGACCTCAAAGC
>JAPKCE010000150.1 GCA_028823075.1 Myxococcota bacterium | reverse complement strand
CGAAAAAGGGATCCGGGCCCAAGATGACAGCGTTTCCCAAAGCGTCGGCGCGGCCAACGTGAATCAGCGCGGCGTCGAGTTTGATGGCCGGAACCGCCACGAGTTGTTGTTCATCGGCATAGGGCGATTGCACGGTCTTAAAGCCGCTGCTCTTCATAACGTCGGAGCCTAGTCCAGCACGCGTCGGCAAAAAGGGTAGATTCAAAGCCGCTGCATAAAGCCCCCACCAGAGCATGCCTTCGTCTAATTCGATGGCTTCAAAGGCCGCTTTTTGGCGCGCCGCTCGAAAGTGCGGTTCGAGAGCGATGGAGTCGAGCGAGACAAAGCCGTAGAGCAGTCGCTTGATCTTGCCCGCACGAGCCAGCAGGCCGACATCCGGCCCGCCATAACTAACCACAGTCAAATCGCTAACATCACTGCGCAGTAGGGCGCGAATGAGCGCCATCGGCTTGCGCCTCGAACCCCAACCCCCGATGCCGATGGTCATGCCACTACGCAATTCGGAGATGGCCCTTTCGGCGCTAATACGTTTGTCGATCATGAGGATTCCTTCACAAAACGGCTGCGCGCCTCATCACCGTGCCCGCTGAGGTTGAGCTCGAAAGTATAGCCCTGCTCGTAGCGGTAACTGCGGTTAACATCGATGGCATCAATGCCATTTAGGCAGGATTTTGCGGCGCGCAGAACCCGCGGGTCTTTGTTCGCTAATTTCGCAGCCCAGCGCATCGCTTCGTTTCGCAGTTCGGCTTGAGGGACGATGGCTTGGATGGAACCGTAGCGCTGGAGTTCCTGAGCGTCGATGCGCTCGCCGGTGAACACCAGGCTGCGCAGGCGTTGTGGGCTCGGAACCAAGCGCGCCAACTGAGTGGCGCCGCCCAAAGCGCCACGATCGATCTCCGGGAGTCCAAAACTAGCGTCGTCACTCGCGATGACCATATCGGCATTCCCGACCAGCCCTATACCGCCACCTAAGCAGTATCCGTTGACCGCCACGATCAGCGGAACCTGACATTCGTAGACCGCCTTAAAAGCCGCAAAGCAGCCCCGATTAACGGCCAGGAGCTCTTCGTGTCCTGGGCTTGCTTGACAGGATTTTAAGTCAACGCCCGCGTTAAACCCGCGCCCTTCGGCGCGCAAAACAACCACGCAGACCTGTTCATGGGACGCTGCCTGCTCAATTTGCTTGGCCAGCTCAAACCAACCTGCGCTGTCGAGCGCATTGACGGGGGGCCGCTCCATAACCACTTCGGCGATAGCGCCATCGATTTGCGTTGTGATGCTCATTTTAGGCCATCCTCGTCAGCTTGCTTAGGGGGAATGAAACGTGTTTCAGTTTGGCGGTCAAGGGAGCGCGACGTGAGCGATTTTGAAGTGGTGGGTTGTCGCGGTGATGAGCGCTTTGTGAGCATCCCGAAATTGCTGCGTTTGGCGGTCGATAAATATGGAGACTCGACTTTTATCGAAGAGGGTAACCAGAGGCTTAGCTTCCGTCGGACCTTGGAAAACGTCGAGCAGGCCTGCGCTTCATTTATACAACTCGGTGTGGTTCCGGGTGATCGTGTGGCGATCTGGGCGCCGAACCGAGCCGACTGGATTATTGCCGCGCTCGCCGCTCAGTGTGCGGGAGCTGCCTTGGTGCCGATCAATACGCGCTACAAAGGACAAGAAGCCGCCGATATTCTTCGCCGAAGTCGCGCCAAGGTATTGCTTACCGTAGGTCAGTTTCTGGGTAGCGATTACCTGGGAATGCTCGAGCACACCGAGCCCCTGCCCAAGCTCACTTGCCGCGTCCTTCTTGAGGGTGAGGCTCATGATGCCATGTCTTGGGTGGACTTTCTGTCCTTGGGCCAAGGCATCGAACCCGGTCTGGTGGCCGGCCGCATGGAGGCGGTTAGCGGCGATGCGATCTGCGACATTCTTTTCACGTCGGGTACGACGGGCAGCCCCAAAGGCGTGCTCTGTACTCACGCCCAGACCCTGCGCGTTTTTCGCGACTGGTGCGAGGTCGTCGGGCTGCGATCGGGGGATCGCTACCTCATCGCCATGCCGTTTTTCCACGCCTTCGGATACAAGGCCGGTTGGCTAGCATGTCTGATGATGGGGGCCACAGTTTTGCCTGAGCCGATTTTTGATGCCGAGCGTTTGTTGCGGCGAATCGGCCGCGACCGAGTCAGCGTTTTACCGGGCCCGCCGGCCTTGTATCAAAGCATCTTAGCGCGTCAGGATTTACACCAATTCGACCTAAGCCCCTTGCGTTTGGCGGTCACAGGCGCCGCCGTTATTCCGCAGCGTCTGATCGAAGAGATGCAACAGCGTTTAGGTTTTGAAACGGTGATCACCGGCTACGGTCTGACCGAGACCACGGGTGTGGCGACCATGTGTCGTGAGGGTGATGATGCCTCGGTGATCGCCAGCACTTCGGGGCGCGCCTTGCCGGGTATGGAGCTGATCATCGAACGTTCCGATGGTAGCCGAGCAGAGGTCGGTGAAGCGGGCGAGATCATGCTGCGTGGCTATAACGTTATGGTGGCTTATCTCGATGACCCAGCGGCCACCGAGAGCAGTATTAATAGCCAAGGATTTTTACATACTGGCGACATCGGGTCTTTGGACGCTGCGGGTAATTTGCGCATAACGGACCGTAAAAAAGATATGGTGATTGTGGGCGGGTTTAACGTTTACCCCGCCGAGGTCGAGCGCCTACTCTGCTGTCATTCCGCAATTGCACAGGCTGCCGTTATCGGTTGTCCCGACGACCGACTCGGTGAGGTCTGTCATGCCTTTCTTGTCCTCAGAGATGGAGCTGAATTGGAGGTCGATACTCTGCCGGCATGGTGCCGCGAACGCATCGCCAACTTTAAAGTCCCGCGCCACTTTTCAATACAGGAGTCTCTGCCGATGAACGCCTCCGGTAAAACCCAAAAATACAAACTACGATAGTTGACCCTTTGTTTTCATAACGCCCGGGGCTAGACTTGAATCTACGGAGATATAATGCGCTTTTTACCTTTGCTGTTTGTTGTGGCCGCTTGTGGTAGCGGTGAGCCCCCATTTCCTGTGGATTATGAAACCAGCTGGACACAAGTCGCTGATTGCCGCGCCGGTTCTGTGCATGGCGGAGACGCGATCCGCATTCATGTTAACGCGGCAGCCGAAGTGGTTTGGAACGACTGGTCGCAGCGCGTTCTTGATTCACCGAGCGGGGTGCTGCCGGCAGGTGAGATGATCAGTTTTCCGCCGGGCGCCGTATTGCTCAAGACTCAGTACAGCGACTCGGACTGCTCGCAGTTCAAACATTGGACCATGATGACCCGTTTGGAGGTCGGCGCCGATACCGACAACGGCAATTGGCGTTGGGAGACGATTAAAAAAGATGAAGAGGGCGACGCCACAGAGCCGACCACATGGAGCGGTTGTTTCGATTGTCATCAGAACTATCGGCGCTACGATTACGCCGGAAACCCTCCGAACCCGAATTAGGTTCCGTAGACCGCCTCTGCGGGTTTTTGCTCGGCGATGAGTTTGGCGACGGCCGCACCGACATCGCCGGCGTCCCAGCGCTTGTCTTGATCGACGCTTGCGCCTCGACGCCAGCCATCGGCCAGAGCGATTAGCCCACCTTCGAGTTCAAAGACACGCCCGCTGACGCTGCGTGAGTCTTGGCTTACGAGATACACAACCATAGGGCTGATGTTTGCCGGGTCCATGCGGTCAAAACCCGTTTCTGGGCGCTCCATCATGCTGGCAAAAACCGCCTCGGTCATGCGCGTGCGCGCCGCGGGAGCGATGGCGTTTACGGAGACCCCATAACGTCCGAGTTCGGCTGCTTGAACCAAGGTTAGCGCCAAAATACCGGCCTTCGCTGCGCTGTAAGCTGACTGCCCAACCGAGCCCCTAAGTCCGGCGCCAGAACTGGTGTTAATGATGCGCGCGTCGATTGGCGAACCGGCTTTAGCTTGGGCGCGCCACCAGTTTGCGGCGGCGCGACTAAGCGCCATATGACCGCTGAGGTGGACCTTCATGACCGCCTCCCATTCATCATCGCTGTTCGAGACGAACATGCGGTCGCGAACAAAACCGGCGTTGTTGACCACGGCGTGCAGGCTGCCAAAGGTGTCGAGGGTTTGCGCCACAAGAGCGTTCATGGCGGCGCTGTCGCTCACATCATCGGCGTTAGCAAAAGCTTGTCCGCCGCTGGCGATGATCTGACTGACCACTGCTTGCGCAGCACTCTCATCAGCACCTTTCCCATGATTGCTCGTGCCCAGGTCGTTGACGACAACACGAGCACCGGCAGCCGCCAGCGCTAGGGCGTGCTCGCGGCCGAGCCCGCCGCCTGCACCGGTGACAATAACAACACGATCACGACAGAGTAGACTCATATCAAAAGCACCCTCCACCGTGGTTTCGCCGACCTACGTTGCCCAAGGCACGGAGAACAGGAGCCTGCCCTACGCCGAGCCATTGAATTTCGACGGCGTCCCAAGTGCCGCCAACCTGCGGTAACCCGGTGGGTCCGTAGGTACCGACAAGCTGCCCGAACGAGAAGACTTCAAAGGTCACCATCGGCGTATCGTGGGCGCCATGGGCAGCGTAATAATGTGCCAACAACGTGTAGTTACCTGCCTGCGGCGCCTCGATATTGATGTTTTCTGGACCATGGCCGTCGACATCGTCGAGGTCGAGAAAGGGGTCGTCGCTAAAGTCGCCGGCTTGCCCCCAGTCGGGGCCGGGGTTTGAGAAATAAACATCGTGCGGACATTCGAAGAAAACGCCGCCAGGTGCCAGAAGGTGCATATCGACGTCGGCCAGATCGGTGTTCCAAGACATGCGGATATGCAGCCCTTGATCGACGACGGCTGGGCGCGGGGTTTCGGCGCGCACGTTGACGCGTTGAACGGGAGTATCGGCGTCATTGCTCGCGACTTCCCAAAACCCGAAGAAATTGCCGGCGCGACCCGAGGTGTAACGCACCGTTATCGTCTGGGTTTCGCCCATTCCTAAGGTCAGTGGAAAGGCCGGAGCGCCTTCGAGGGTGAAGGCATCGGCGAGGGGGATGAAAAAGGTTCGTCCGCGGCGGATGGCATTCACAGTGACCGGCGAATCGCCGCAACCTTGTAAAACGAAGGTTTGGTCATCATGGGCGCCGCGCGCCACGGAGCCGAAGCGCAAGCTCGACGGGCTCACCGACAAACAGGGGTTGTTCTGCGGCACTTCCAGGTTCTTGGTAAAACTCAGCAGCGGGATTTCCAAATGCCGTTGGGTTTCTTGATCGGTGCGCACCCAGAGCGTCGCCTCGTCGGGGCTCAGGTCGTCGGCGCTATACACCACGCCGAACAGAACGCTCTGCTCGGGCACTAAGCGCAAAGGCAATTCGAGTTGTTCCTCAAGCGCGAAGTTGAAGGAGCCCTCCATCGTCACCTCTTCGATGTTGATGGTGGTACTGCCTCGATTGATCAGCGCTACTTGGGTCGAGAGGATATCCTCGGCGGTTTCAAACGCGATGGCGACGGAGGCTGGCTCGGCTGCTAGTCGTACAGAGGGAGCTTCGCCTTCTTCACATTGACCGTCCTGGCAGACCGAACCTTCAGGGCAGTCGTTGTTGCGCGCGCAGCCGTCGTTGTTGTTGCTACCGGCGTCAGTCGGCGCATCTTCGCAACGTCCCGCTCGGCAGGTTCTC
>JAPKCE010000149.1 GCA_028823075.1 Myxococcota bacterium | reverse complement strand
TGATTTCTTCCCGCATAATATGCTGCTCGGCGAGCGCTTCGCCGACAACCCTTTCGCCAAAATGCGGCAAACTCTGCGCTTCACCGATAAATATCGCCTGCTCGCCGACTCCTGGCGACTTCATGACGGTCAAGATGTACTTCCCGGACAGGGCGATAAGGCCTTCACCAAGCAGGTCGACCGTGTCGCTTGGAGCGTCGAGGGCTTACAGCAAGCGCAACAGGCCTGGGGAGCAGCCTCCGCCGTGCTCGGCTTCGGTTTAGGGACAACTTTGAACCCTTTTGAGACCGTCGTCGCCAGCCGCAATTATACCGGTGATGCAGCATCTGGCCGGCGCACTGGCGCCCATGGTTTAGAGGTCAGCGGGGGACAGGACGACTTCGATACAGCACCCATGAGAACCGAAGATCGCGATGGCTCGGGTTCTGTCTACGGTCGGAGCTTAGAGGCCCGCTCGGATCATTATTTGGGCTGCAAAAACCTCAAGCCGGAGGCCGAATGTTTCCGTTAAAACTTCTTGTCGGTTCTATGCTTGTTGGCTTCGCCGTGAGCGCTCCTTTGGTTTGGGCCAGTCTGCCGAGTTCGGCTCCGGCCATGGCGCCGAGGGCGGGCGTGCCGGGGCTTCCGGAAGGCTTTTTAGGTCAGTGGATGCCCGCGGGGAGCAGCAGCGACGCCATCGGTCGCAGCCTCAATTCGGGGTACCTCTGGCTCGCTAAAGGCGAACAGGCTTTGGTGGCTGCGCGCATAGCGGCACGCTGGCAGCGGCGTGAGCTGCTCGGTAGTCAGCAAGAAACAAAAGACGGCGGTTTGTTCCTGTCTGCCGTCGATCTCGACGCCGAGCGCCAGGAGAGCTTCTTTCTCCAGCCGGGCGAGGGCGGTTTGTCGGTTTGGGTTACGGTGGCGGGCTTGCAAGTCGGAGGCGATGGGCCGACAGCAGGTCCGGCTTTGGGTGGAAAGGGTGAAGCCCAGGTGCGTGATCTCGAAGGCTCATTTAATGCCAACATCGATCGCAGCGCGAAAAAGCTGCGGGCGCAGGGCTGGACTTTGCAGGTTGTCGGTGAAGAGCATGAGGAGCAGATGCGTCGCAGCGGCGCGTTTTTGCGCTATTGGACTCAGGGCGACCGCACCTTGCAGGAGCTTTTGCAGCGCAAGGAGCAGGGCACGCAACTGCGCTTGACCCAGTTGCCGCGCCAGATGGACCTGGATCCATGAGGCGGTTTTGGATCGATGAAAGTGGGCAAGCGCTCAGCGAATATGCCATCATTGTGGCGGCGTTTTTGGTCGGTTGTTTCGCCGTTGGTGGCTTTATGTTGCCGCGATTTTTATACGCTTGGGATGTCTACCACGACAGCTTCTATACGGTGCTCAACCTACCTTTTCCCTAGCAGCCCAGCGATCCCAATGCCTAAACGCTTCGCTTCTGCCAAAAGGGCAGGCTTATCGAGCATTAAACAACCGACCTCAAGACCCAGCCATTTGAGGTTGTTGTCGGCCATCACCTTGAGCGTCTCGACGCCGACGGTAGGCATGTCCAACCGGTGATCCTGGTTGGGTTTAATCGCCTTAACCACGACGGCACCGCGTTTCGCTAGCGGTCCGGCTCGACCCAACATGGCGTCCGTACCCTCAACTGCCTCGACAGCTACAACGCAGCCCTGACGAACGACCACCGTTTGACCGATCTCCAACTCGCCCACCGCGTTGGCGATGCGCAGGCCAAAGGCCAAATCAGCGACTATCTTTTCGCCCGGAGCTCGCCCGCTCATACGCCCTTCGGTGGCGCGGTGCTCGGGCAGCCACTCCACCGGGCAGCCGACGGGAAAGCCTTCGTCCTCAAAGACTTTGGTCAAGGCGCGCAGCAGCCGGTCGTCGCCCGACTCCGGCAGGCTTTTAAGCAGTTTCAAAGCTGCCAGGTCGGGGCGAGCCGTGCGGAATAAGCGGGTTTTATCGACCCCGCCCGCGAGCAACACCTCGTCGGCGCCTTGCTGCTTTAAGAATTTTAACGTTTTACCCAGCGCACCTACCGCAACGCTCACCGAGGCATCGACCAAAGGGGGCTCAAGACCTAAAGATTCGCCGCGCAAATTGGCGACGACGCAGCGCTGACCGGCGGCGCGAATAGCGCTCGCCAAAAGCCCCGGTAACAGCCCGCCGCCAGCGACGATGGCGATGCAGCGCGGGCTCATTTTGCTTGAACTCGAGCCGAGCATAAGCCGCGCTGGCTGTTGGATACGAAACTTAGAAACTCCTGGGATTCCAGTGATGTCAAGCCAGCACCCTCAATCTTCGATGCAGCGTCTTCGGGGGTCATCCCCTGGCGACAAGCATAGCGGTAGGCGCGCTTTAGCGAACGCCTTACATCGTCGGTTAGCTGCTCTCGGCGCATGCGCTCGACGTTCAGCCCAACGAGGCGCGCTCGGTCGCCGTGCGCCATGGTCCAAGGCGGTACATCTTGAGTTACTTTGGCACCGCCGGCGAGCATCGCTCGGGTTCCGAGTCGGCAGAACTGATGCACACCACTTAGGGCGCCTAAAATAACCCCGTCAGCCACTTCGACATGCCCTGCGAGCTGGGCGCAGTTGGCCATAATGACACCCTTACCGATGACGCTGTCGTGCCCGACGTGGCAGTAGCTCATAATGAGGCAATCGCTGCCGACAACGGTTTTCATGATGCCGTGCGCCGTACCGATGGTGATGGTGGCGTTTTCGCGCACGACAGTTCGTGCACCAATCTCGACCGTAGCGGGTTCGCCTTTAAATTTGAGGTCGGGCGGCACTTCGCCCACCGAGGCGTAAGGGAAAATGCGTACATCCTCGGCTAGAGTGGTGCGCCCGACCACATGAGCGTGAGGGCCGATTTCGCAACGGGGCCCCACCACGACATGCTCACCGATGGTCGTGAAAGCATGAATAATTGCGCTCTCATGAACCTGAGCAGAGGAGTGGACGAGGGCCAGGTTATGGACGCTCATCTACCGCTAAGCCTCAGGCTTGCCGAGCTGCGCTTCGAGCGCCGCCAAGCGTTTGAAGAGGTCCGGAAGTTCGCTCACTAGCTTCATTTCTATGCTCACCTCTTTATAGGGGCGCGCCGGAAAGCCGCGCACGGTCTGTCCGGCAGGGATGGAGCGGGTGACCGCTGATTTCGCCGCGACGGTGGCGCCGTCCCCAATATGCACATGGCCCACAACACCGACGTTTCCGGCAATGGTCACCCGGTCGCCGACGCTGGAGGAGCCCGAAAGCGCTACCTGGCCGACGATCAAGCAGTTTTCACCGACCTGAACGTTATGTCCGATGATGTTGTGATTGCCCATCTTGGTACCGGCGCCCACGCGCGTGGTGCTAATGGCGCCGCGATCGACCAAGCAATGCGCGCCGAGGTCCACATAAGCCTCGAGATGGGCCGAGCCCACTTGCGGCACGCGACGATGCTTAAATTCTTTGTCGGTGGCGTAGCCAAAGCCGTTGCTGCCCACCACACAATGGGGTTCGAGTTGGCAATGGGCACCCACGGAGCATTTTGCTGCGACGACGCAGTAAGGTCCTAGGTACGCGCCTTCGTCCACGCTGGCACCTTCGCCGATAACGACACCGGTTTCGAGTCGGGCTTTGGCGCCAATGCGGGCACCCTTTTTAATGACAACGTAAGGGCCTATGGCCGCGCTGGGATGAACCTCGGCACCGAGGTGGATGAGCGCTGTTTTATGGACGCCGGCGGGCATATCTTGGTTGGGGTGGAAGAGTTCGAGAGCCTTGGCGAGCGCTAGGTAGGGAGCGTCGTGCTCGAGAAGGCTAGCTCCCTTGAGCAGGCTCTCCGGCGCTACTTTACCGCGTTTGGCAAGTACCGCTGCGGCACCGGTCTCGGCGGCTTCCCGGGCGTAGGCGGGGTTGGTTAAAAAGCTCAACTGGTCGGAGCCGGCCTCGCTCAGGGTGGCGATACCTTTGATCTCGACCTCGCCGTTGGTCCCGACGAGGGTAGCGCCCAGAGCTTCGGCCAGTTGATGCAGCTTCATGGGTTCTCTTTATCGTAGAGTTGAATCAGCTTATTGGTCACGTCGAGATCGTCGGGGGCATGCAGCACCTGGCCGGCGTCGAGGATGACGGTGTAGCCGCCCTTGCGCGCAATCTTGGCGATGAGGGGCTTCATGCGCGCCAGGATTTTCCGCGTTAATGCGGCTTCTTTTTGAGCCAGTTCTTGCTGCAGTTGGGCGCGTAACTGCTGCGCTTCGAGCACCGACTTTTGAAAGCTCGCTAGATCCTTGCGCATCTGGGTTTCTTTGGCGGTTTCTTTCTGTTTTTCGAGTTGCTCATAGCGGCGCTTTAAGGCGGCCTCTCTGTTTTTTAATTGGTTCTGTTTACCGGTGAAGTCAGCCTGTAGCTTTTTGCGCGCGGCCTTGCCTTCTTTGCAGCCGGTTAGTGCGTCTTGAAGACGGATGATGCCGATGCGCGCGTCGCTTTGTTGGGCGATTGCCGACGTGGCGCAGAGGACGATCGATAGTGAGACCATGCGAATAAGGCTGCTCATTTTGTTCTCCAGACGCGCTTTGGAGCGCAGGTTGGGGAGTTAGGGGCCAAAGGGCTCGGGGTCAACAACTGGCTGAATGCGTCGCTTGGGTCCAGCGGCGCGGTATGTGCTGGGCTGACGGCTCGACTGTCGCCTTGAGCCCCAATCAAGCCGTCATCTCATCGCGCCCGACCACCATCCGCACGCCCGACCGCCAAGAAAGAACGTCTGCATTCTTTACGCCCGGGCCCGGGCTGGCTACCATAGTTGCCGTCGCAGGTGCTCACGGTTCAAACTGGCCGTAGCTCTGGACATCAGAGGAGTATGCATGAATCGCATCTTGTTGTTAACTCTAATTATTCCCGGCCTCGCTTTCGCGGGAGCGAATGAAGACTTTGCCGCCGGCGTCGCGGCTTATAAAAAGAAAGATTATGCTGAAGCCGAGAAAAGTCTGCGTGCCGCAGTCTCGGCTGATGAGAGCAACCCGCAATTTAGCCTGCGGTTGGCCAAGGCTATCTACAAACAAAAACGCTACGACGAAGCGATTCTACAACTGAAGAGCTTGCTCGCCAAACACCCGCGCATGGCAGCAGGGCGTTATCAACTGGCTTTGGTTCAGCGCAAGTCTGGTCAGCTTCAAGAAGCTGTTCAGTCTTATTCCGCCTACGTGCGCATGATGCCCAAAGACCCGGATGGGTTTTATGGGATGGCCGAGACCTTCAGTCTGCTGGGTGAGCCCCAGCAGGCAATCCCCAATTATGAAAAATACATTTTACTGGAAAGACGTCCCAGCGAGCAAAAGTACGTCAAAAAGGCTCAACTGAAGGTGACGCAACTTAAGCAGGCGCTGACCGCGTCAGCTAAACCTGCGACCGGCACGGCGAAAGCCCAGAAAAAGAACTTGAAGAGCGTCGGCGTCGCGGCTCCCTACCTACAGAAGATCGCTCGTCAGGCGGTGGCTCAAGGCGACGTGTTGCGCAGTGAAAATAAACTCAAGTCGGCCGCTGAAGCCTTTCGTGACGCCGCCCTGCGTGACCCGCAAAATGTCGAGGCGCGCTTCAAGCTCGGCGAGGTTTTGGCCGAAGTAGGTGACCTTAAGGGCAGCAAAGATGCTTTCGAATCGGCTGCTGTGCTCAAGCCGAATAGCCTTCCGATTAAAGGTAACTTGGGTCGGG
>JAPKCE010000148.1 GCA_028823075.1 Myxococcota bacterium | reverse complement strand
GACGAGTTATCGAATCACCGCAGGAGGCTTCGCTGCAGTCGTTGCGGCAGGCGTCATTATCGGCCTGGTTGCCGTCGTCGCAGGCCTCGTAGTCTTGGGCGCCCTCGGCGAGATCAAGACGAGTTATCGAATCACCGCAGGAGGCTTCGCTGCAGTCGTTGCGGCAGGCGTCGGTTTCAATTGCGTTGCCATCATCACAGACTTCTACGTCGGAATACGGATAACCGTCGCCGCAGCGAGCGGAGAGACAATTGCCGGGACAGGCGTCGAAATCGTCGGCGTTACTGTCATCGCAAGTCTCATAGCCTGGTTCGCCGGCGCCTAAGTCGCCTCGCACAATCCCATCACCGCAGGTCGCTGCCGAGCAGTCGTTGAGGCAAGCATCGTTATTGTCTACGTTCTCGTCGTCGCAATCCTCGACTTCGGCATAAATATAGCCGTCGCCGCAACGAGCAAATGCGCAAGCGTTGGTACAGCCGTCTGTGTTGAGCTGGTTGCCATCATCACAAGCATCGACTCCGTTATGCACAAAGCCGTCGCCGCAAATGCTGAGTTCACAAGCATTCGTACAGGCATCTTCATCCGAGTTATTGTTGTCGTCACATGCCTCGACGCCATCTTGAGTAAACCCATCCTGGCACCTCGCCAGCACACAGCCTTCGACGCAGGCGTCGGTGTTACTTTCGTTGCTATCATCACAGGCTTCAACGCCTGCGTGCAGAACCCCGTCACCGCAACTCGCTAGCTGGCAACTGTTCAAACAGGCGTCGGTGTCAAACTCGTTGCCGTCATCACAGACCTCGACATCAGCTTGAACCACCCCATCACCGCAAGTCGCGTTTCCGCAGTCGTTCGTGCATTCATCCGTGTCGATGTCGTTGACGTCATCGCAAGTTTCAACGCCGTCCCGCACATAACCGTCGCCACAAGTTGCCAAGCGGCAACCGGTTAGGCAGGCATCCTCATTAGAGTCGTTACCATCATCACATTCTTCTTCACCAATATGAAGTTCGTTATCGCCGCAGCTCGCTACGATGCAGGCGTTTAGACAACCATCGCCGTTGGTTGCATTGCCATCATCACAGGCCTCAAAACCTTCAGCACCCAACTCGAGGTCAAGGCGGTGGTTTCCATCGCCGCATTCGGCCAGCACGCAATCTTCAACGCAGCCATCATCGTCGTTGGTGTTGCCGTCATCACAGGCCTCATAACCATTATCACCTGGCTCGAGGTCAACTCGTAACACGGCGTCGCCGCAGGCTGCGTTTCGACAATTGTTAAGGCAGTCATCGTCGTCGGATGTGTTGCCATCGTCACATTCCTCATAAGCCGCGGAACCGTCAACGGCATCGGCTCGCGTAATTCCATCGCCGCAGCGCGCGACAACGCAGGCATTGCTGCAAGCATCTTGATCGCTGAGGTTACCATCGTCGCAACCCTCAACACCAGCTTGGGTTACTGCATCGCCGCAGCGCGCCGCAATGCAACTGTCTCGACAAGCATCGCTGTCATCTTCGTTAGCATCATCACAGCCTTCAAAGCCTTCGTCGTCTTCGCTCAGGTCGCTGCGCACAAAGCCATCGCCGCAAACGGCCAACTTACAATTATTTAAACAAGCATCGTCGTTATCACGGTTGGCGTCGTCACATTGTTCGCCGTCTTCCACACGATCATTGCCACAAACCGGCTCTTGCCAATCGTCCCCGGCGGTTACGCAGGCTCCATCGACGCAAACCATGCCCAAGGCGACGGCTGAACATTCGCTGTGTTCTGTGCAACCGTTATCGGAAATTTCTTCATGATCGGTAAGCTTGGCTTCGAGGCAACCAGCAAGCCCGAAACAAAGCATAAGAATTTGCCATTTATTCATGGTGAAACCACCGCCAATCCGACGCCGACCAGCGTAACGCCTAAGCCGCCTAGCCATAAGACATTCGCCGATTTACTAGCCTCATTATAAGTAGCAAAATGATGAGTCCGCGGCTCGCTGACCGCACGGAACTCCTGTTTTGCATCATCGAATTGACCGCGCCCAACAAAGGCTGTTCCGGCGCCAGCGAGCGATAGACCCACCCCAGCCCAGCGGCTCCACTTAATAGGCTTACTCGGCTTGAGAGGGCCTGCTGTTTTCGGTGTCTCGGGTTGTGCGCTGGCCGAAGCCTTAGGCAAACCTTTGAACATGCTACCCATTGCTTCATCGACAAGAAGTTGTGGGATCTCAAGCAGTTCATCCTCGCTTTTCGCTACCTTCATTCCCCGCGCCACCACCTTGGCGTCGTCCACCGCCATCACTTTATAATGCATGATGTACTTGCTGCCGACTTTCGCCAGGCTGGTGTAAAATAGGTAGGGCACACCAAGGGCGCCGCCGAGTTCGGCCAGGCAACCATCGTCGCCACAGCCCAAGGCCTGTTTCTGCTGTTCCAAGTCGAGCATGGCGCGCAGATCGGAACCACCGATCACCGAACCGAGTTTGCCGCTGTTCTTCAAAGCCACGAGAAAGCTCTCGTTAAGCACGGCAGCGAGTGAATCCTCGACACCATGGACGGCTTTCATATCCATCATCGCTAGGTCCGGGGTTTCGGGCGCCGCTGCGAGCACAAGGCTTGCGAACAAAAAAGCCATCGATCGTCTCCTAGGCGCAAAGCCTAGCTCAAGGGTGCCTAAGGCTCAACGAACATATTAAGGTTATTCGCCGCGAAAACTCGGTTTGCGTCGCTCTCGGAAAGAAGCAGCGCCCTCGCGCGCGTCGGCGCTGCGCAGTACCGCTTGACCAAAAGCGTCGACCGTAGCGACCGAAGCGGCATCGTTTAGCCCTTCCGCGGCGCGCACAGCAGCGAGCACCTGTTGCACGGCAAAAGGTCCATTATTAGAGATGGTTTCTGCCCATTCAAAGGCAGCTTCAAGGGCCGTTCCGTCGTCGACGACACGCCCGATAAGGCCGCAAGATTTCGCTTCATCGGCGGGCATTTGTTGGCCGGTGAGCAGCAACTCCATAGCCCGCGTATAGGGGATCTGTTTACACAGCCGAGCCGTCGATCCACCGAGAGGAAAAAGGCCCCATTTCACTTCGCTCAGGCCAAAACTGGCGGAGCGCCCAGCAACGCGCAAGTCGCAGGCCTGCAATATCTCGGTTCCGCCGCCCAAAGCGTAGCCCTCAACGGCGGCTATCAGCGGTTTAGTCAAGCGCTGCTCGCGCAAAAACGCGCGCCAATGAAGAGGCACCTCGGTGCGCCGCTGCTGATGCTCTTCGAGTAAAGCCTGAGCGCCACTCGCATCGCCAGAACGCAGCGAAGTCAGCGCTAACTTCACCAAGGCCTCAGGGGGTAAAAACCGCTTTTGAATGGGGTTGGCGCTTTGATCGGCGTGCATCTCTTTGAGATCAGACCCGGAACAGAAATTTCCGCCGGCCCCGGTAAGGATAGCCACGCGGATTTGGCTGTCGTTGTCGATTTCATCCCAAGCATCGGCGAGCTCAGCTAAGGCCTGCAGATTAAGCGCGTTACGCGCTTTAGGACGGTTGATCGTTACCAGTGCCACGGCGTTGCGACGTTCCAAAATTACCGCTTCGGACATACTCGGCCTCCGCTTCAAAGCGTAGCGATTAGAACACGTTTCAGTCGCAGCGCAAAACCAGCACCAAAACCAGGCATATGGGCCCTTGCAGGAGTTGAATAGAACATGTTCTATTCGGCGCCAGATTTGGGAGCCTTTATGCATATTGACGAAATCGATCTGTACGACCTCGACGCTTGGTCCGAGCGCGTACTGCACGAGGAACTCGCTATCCTAAGGGCGCAAAGCCCGATTCATCTTAATGCAATGCCAAATGCGACGCCGTTTTGGGCCATCACCAAGGCCGACCACGTCATTGAGATGTCTAAAAACCCCAAAGATTTTTCGACCTGGCGCGGCGGCACAACGCTCGATGATTACGGAGAGGAAGATATAGGCGCCATTCGCCAACTGTTGATCAATATGGACCCCCCTCAACATTCCAAATTCCGCAAATTGGTGAGCCGCGGTTTCACCCCGCGCATGGTGCGTTTGATGGAGAGCCGCATTCGCGATGACATCTCAGAGATCCTCGACCGCGTGCTGCCGCTCGGCGAGATCGATTTCGTAACGGCCATCGCCGCCGAGTTGCCCTTGCGGGTGATCTGCCGACTGGTCGGCATTCCCGATAGTGACTTCCATCTCATCTTCGATTGGTCCAACCGGCTGATCGGTTTCGATGACCCCGAATTTCAGACCTCGATCGAAGATTCGCGCATCGCAGCGATGGAGATGTGGCAATACGCCCAAGAGCTTCTCGATGGACGCGGAGGACGGCGCAGCGAAGACTTGATCAGCGTTTTAATGAACGCCGAGGTCGACGGTGAAGCGGTCACCGAAGCCGAGTTCAATGGCTTCTTTTTACTGCTCAGCGTCGCCGGCAACGAGACCACAAGAAACGCCATCTCAGCCGGTCTTTTAGCCATGCTCGAAAATCCCGAGCAATGGCAGAAATTGGTCGACGACCCGAGCCTCGCCAGCAGCGCCACCGAAGAGATTCTGCGCTGGTCGACTCCGGTGATCTATATGCGCAGAACCTGCACACGCGACCTTAATTTCCACGGCGTGGAGATGAAAGAAAACGATAAATTAGCGCTCTTTTATACCAGCGCTAATCGCGACGAAGAGCGCTTTGAAGACGCGCATGTTTTCGACATTACGCGCAGCCCGAACGAGCATCTAGCGTTTGGTGTTGGAGAACATTTCTGTCTCGGTGCTAGCCTCGCTCGCCTAGAGATCACCTTGCTCTTTGAAGCGCTCGCCGAACGCCTCACCGACGTGCAACTCAACGGCGAAGTGCGCCGCCTCCGCTCAAACTTTATCGCTGGGATTAAGACCCTGCCGATCAGCTTTTCGCAGCGTCAATAACTCACTGACCACCGATGCAGGTCATGTAGATATGACTTCCAGGGGCACGGTTTGGGGTATAACGTCCTGAGTTCCACGAGCCCGTTCCAGTACTGACGCCTCCGGCCGACCAATAGGTCATCACCCGAGCACAGGCGTGGTTGGAATTACCGCGGCCGGTGTTGGAAGCTTCCCAACCGTTGGCGCGGCAGAAACTATCCCAGTTCGTATGACCGTTGTGACGCTGTAGCGGTATATTGGCGGAATTATAAACGCCGATGCGCTCATTTTGATTACTACCTGGACGCCGCGCTTCGCCGTAGCCACAAAAGGCGATGGTTCCTAAGTCACCGTTTACCGAAGGGCGCTCGGCAAGGCATTGGTCATCGCAACCGTCCTCGGCAATCAGGTTTCCGTCGTCGCAATCCTCATAACCGTCGTCGCCTTCAGCTAGGTCTTCACGCACCACGCCATCGCCGCAAACAGCCACCACACAGGCGATGCAGGCGTCGTTATCTTCACCGTTGGCGTCGTCACAAAACTCAAACCCTTCGGCGCCTTCGACCAGGTCCAAACGCAGCATACCGTCGCCGCAAAAGGCCAGTGCACAGTTGCTGGTACAGGCGTCCGCATCGTTCAGGTTGCCATCGTCACAACTCTCAAAGCCGGGCTCGCCAAGCTCGAGGTCACGACGGGTGATGCCATCGCCGCAGACCGCCAAAGTACAATCGTTGCGACAAGCATCAGCGTCTTCAATATTGCCATCGTCGCAGGTTTCTCCGTCGTTCAAACGAGCGTTGCCACAGC
>JAPKCE010000147.1 GCA_028823075.1 Myxococcota bacterium | reverse complement strand
TTTCTGCCGTCGCGCATGGCCTCGCAATATCGTGCTCTGTATCGAGCCGAGGGGCTGATCACATGACCGGGCTGTTGGCGCGAGCTCTCTTTGCCGGCGGTGGTTTGGGCCTTCTCGACGGTCTTTTGGGCCTAAGCGCCGTTGGATATGGTGGCAAACACCTCGCCGGATTGCTGGTGGTGGTCGCCTTTCACCAGGCCTTGGCGGTGATCGTCGCCTTGGCGATCAAACTGCTGCTTCCCGACCTCGGTCAGGGCATGCAACAGCTCGTCGCCGATTGGTTGCAGGCGCGCCGCGGCGCAGCAGGTGAACTGGGTCGAGCCCTTGCGTATGTGAGTTCGGCAGTCATCGCCGTCTTGGCTTGGGGGCTGGCCTCTGGGCTGCTGCTTCGACTCGAAGGGGCGGTCGCCACCAAACGCTACGAACACCTGATGCAGGTGGTCGGTGTGGGTGCGGTGATCGTGCTCGCCTTACTGGTTGCGTGGCGTGTCGCCCAACTGCTTTGCCTCCTGCCCTTTAGAGGACCGCTGACCCGCCTTCGTTTGGTCAGCATGACGATGGGCTTGGGGTGCACCGGCTATGCCTTGCTGTGGGTTTGGCGCGATCTGTTTTTCAAAGAGATTCCCCCGGTGCTCGGCCTGCTGTTAATCGGTCATGGGCTCGCTGTGCTTTGGGCGCAGATGCCGCGGCCGGCCGTGACCAAGGTACCACTAGGGATGGCTCTGCTGTGCAATCTGTTGCTTCTGGTTGGCTTGGGCGGCTCGAGCAGCATCGCGCCGATGATGCGCAGTGGCGCGCCGGCGAGTGGCATCTTGGTGCAAGGCTTTGATCGCTTTTCGGATTGGGATGGCGATGGCGTTGCCAGCCATTTCGGGGCGCGCGATTGCGCCCCCTTTGACGCTGCGGTGTTTCCGGGCGCGGTGGACCTGCCCGACGATGGCATCGACCAGGATTGCTACCACGGTGATTTGGTGCGCGCAGACGGTGGTAAGGGTCAAAAGACCGAGCTACCGAAAGTCGGCCATCTTCGTCGGCCCAAAAATATTGTGCTGATTTCGGTCGATGCGCTGCGCCCCGATCGGCTCGGCTTTTACGGCTATAAGCGCCACCCAACCTCACCCGGTATGGATGCTTGGGCCAAGGATGCGGTGGTCTTCGAAAACGCGCATACCAGCGGGCCCTATACCATCGCCGCTCTACCCGGGTTGCTCAGCGCCCACGGCACCTCTCAGATCCCCAACTATTCGCCCGATAAGGGCAGTTATATGCTGGCTTCCGAACTCGATACGCTGCCCGAACTGATGCGCAAACTCGGTTACCGCACCGCCGCCGTTACCAGTGGGATCAACCCCAAGCGCAACGGCTTTACGCAAGGCATCGATCAACTCTTTGTGGTGACGCAATCCAAGGACGACACCGCCGATCGAGTGGCCGACCAGGGCAAAAAATGGTTGGACCGCATGGGCGACCGCCGCGCCTTTTTGTGGATGCATTTCTTCGATCCTCATGACCCCTACAAAGTGATGAAGGGTTTCGATTTCGGTGGCTCGGCAAGTGATCGCTACGACGCCAGCATCGCCTTCATGGACAAACACCTCGCGCCTTTGCTGCGTCGACTCGCCGAGGATCCAGACAACGTGGTGGTTCTCGTCGCTGATCACGGCGAGGCCTTCGGCGAACACGGTGCCACGCACCATGGCAATAATGTCTACAGCGAGAACACGCGCATTCCCTTTGTGGTGCGTTGGGGCGGAGCCAAAGCGCAGCACCATCGCGGCGCCGCAAGCATCCTCGATGTCTTGCCCACCTTGGTTCAACTCGCTGGCGGTAAGACGGCGCCAGGATATGGGCGCAGCCTGGTACCTCAGTTGTTGGGCGAGCCATCCGACCTGAAGCGTGGCGTGCTCACCGAGAGCTATCGCAAGGGGCAACTCTACGCACTTTCGACCGCCGATCACCGCCTGATCTATGTGCAGAATGAAGGTCGTTATGAGCGCTACGATACGGTTAAAGACCCGGGTGAACTAAACGACTTATTTGGCCAAGACACGCTCCTCGACAAGGCGCTCGAAGACCAACTCTACGCCCATCTCGCCCAGGGTGTTCTCTTGCGTCGCGGTTTGACCGTGCAACGCATGATGGCGCCGGTTTTACCTCCGGGTGCGGCGCTGCAAGAACCGCAGCGTTTCGGCGAGGAACTTGAGTTGGTTGGCTTTCGTTGGTTCGTTGGTGGGCGATCCAAGGAAAAACCCGAGTATATTCTCAGCCTATACTGGCGTGCCCTTAAATCATTGAAGCGTTCTTGGCGCATCGCTGTAGGCGCAAGCTCGGGACGGCATTCGATCAACCGAGAACATAAGCCCGGCTATGGCTACGTCCCAGGGCGGCGTAATTACCCAACCTACGAATGGCCAGTCGGTGTGATCATCGAGGATCAGGTGGTGATGGGTCGTATGGAACGTTACGGAATCCGCGACTATTCGCTCAGCCTTGGGGTCTACCAAGGCAAGGACAAATTGCTGCCACAACCCGGTTTATTGAAGCACACACCCAAGGGTACTCGGGTCATTTTAAGCCAACTAAAGCGCGTTAAACCCTTAATCTGGGGTCGTTTTAGCTCTGGAGCGGTAAAAAAGTGATTAACCGGGTCAATAAAGCGCTTACCTTGGCTTTGCTGCTCGCCATGCCCATTTGGTTGTTTGATTGTGTTTTGGGGTTTTGGCGGCAAGGCCTGCTCGAGGGCTGGTTTGTCGGCGCTTTAACCGCTCTAGGGTTGATCCAGTTGTTGATGATCAGCGCGACCCTTGTGGCGCTTGTGTTGGTTGGCGAAAGCTCCCCTCTTGGAGCCGCCATGGAGCGCCTATGGGCGCAACGCAATGAGCCGAACCAAGCCGGCCCGACCTACGCATTAGTCGTCCAAGCGCTCGGCCTGACAGGTGGTTTCGGGCTGGCATTCAAGCTTAACAGCACCTTCGAGGGAATCTTTGTCACCGCTCATTATTCCGCTGCCCTGCGCGCCTTATCGGTCGCCTTTGCGTTGGCCATCGGCCTGATCGTTGGCCGGCGTTTGGCGTCGCTTGTCAGTCGACTTCGTGGCCCCAAGTGGATCACCCCGATCAACTTGCTAGCGGTGATCGCCGGCTTGGCTATGGTGAGCTACGCCTTGCTTTGGTGGTACCGTGATCTGTTGTTCAAAGAGGTCGACCCCTGGCCGATTCTAGCGGTGACGGGGGTCGCTGTCGGCGCCTTAACGCTGAGTCTTCTCGCCCATCATTCTCGCCGACGTCCTTGGCCAGCACTCGCCGGTTCGCTGGGCTTTATGCTCGTCTTATTGTTGGTGCCCGGACGCTCGCCGAAAGTGGCGGCTAGTCTTAGTGGTGGCTTGCCTTTGGCCACGGCTGTCGCACGCGTGCTACGCCCGGCAACCGACTTTGATAAAGACGGCATCAGCGCTTGGCTTGGAGGCGGCGACTGCGCGCCTTTCGACCCGCTCAGCTTTCCTGGCGCGGTCGATTTCCCCGATGATGGCATCGATCAAGACTGTCTTGGCGGTGACCTATCCAGCAAACAACGAGCGACCGAACTGGACCCCAAGTTCAGCGCGGTGAAAGAGGGCGACGAAGCCCAACTCGTGGTGTTGGTTTCGGTGGACGCGTTACGTCCCGATTACCTCGGGTTTTACGGCCATAAAACATATCCAACGTCGCCCAAGATGGACGCTTGGGCACGCGGCGCGGTGGTCTTTGATAATGCTTATACAAGCGGGCCCTACACCACCGTCGCCATACCGAGTATGTTGACCGGATATCTGATGGGGCAGATGCCGGGATACATCGGCAGTCTGTACGATGAGCAGATCGCATCGCCCAGAGTCAAGTTGCCGTCCGAGCAAGAAACCCTTGCTGAGATGCTCAAGGAGGGTGGTTACCAAACCGGTGCTATCGTTTCTGGTTTTGATATTGTCGGTAATGACTTCGCTCAGGGCTTTGACCACGCGCAGGTGATCAGCAAGCGCAGCGAAGATACCGCGGATAAAGTGACCGCTGCAGCGCGCCAGTGGCTTGCCGAGCACCCGAGCGGAAAGCGGTTTTTATGGCTGCATTATTTCGATCCGCACGATCCCTATTTCCATGACGTAAAACCGAACTTCGGTCGTTCGCCTAAAGCGCGCTATGCCAGCTCGATCGCCAGTATGGATCAACACCTCGGCGCGCTGCTTAGCGAACTTGCCGAGCAGCCCAACAGCCTGGTCGCCTTGGTGTCCGATCACGGCGAAAGCCTGGGTGAAAAAGGTGTCTATGGTCACGGATACAATCTGCGCCGCCATGAAACGCGTATCGTCATGGCCTGGCGTGGTCTGGGCCTGCGCCCACGGCGGGTCCAGGGCGTTTCGAGTTTGGTCGATGTGGCACCCACGCTGCTTAATAGCGCTGGTCAGAAAGCTCGTCCCAGCGCCGGTCTTAGTTTGCTCGGCCTGCTCAACGGGGCTCCGGAAGACCTTGATCGCGCCGTGCTCACCGAGAGTTATCGTCGCGGCCAACACGTTTCTGTAAGCACGGTTCGCTGGCGTCTATTCTATCATTTCGAGCAAAACCGCTTTGAACTCTACGACCAGCGGTTAAACCCGGCCGAAAACATTAATCTTGCCGATTCTAACCCCGAACAAGTTGCTTTCATGCGCGAGCATTTATTGGCCTTGATGAACCGCGGCGGCACCTTTGTCCGCCAGGGGCAGCGGGTGCGCGAGCTGATCATTGATAAAGTGCCCGAGCATGCCCTTTTGGCTGAGCCCGTGCGTTTTGGTGATGCCGTGGAATTGATTGGGTTTGAGCTAGGGCAGGGTGGCGATGCCGAACGTCCCTTGCATGTGGCGACGCTTTATCTGCGCGCTTTGCGCCGCATGAAGCGTTCGTGGAAAGTCGCTTTTGGGATGAAAGGGCCGCGGCCCATGAACAAAGATCACCTGCCTGGAAGAAATTACTATCCGACCGATCAGTGGCCGGTGGGAGTGATCATAAAAGACCCGGTAATTCTCGGTGATATGGCGCGTTACCCTAAGGCGCGCTGGACCTTCACAATGGGTTTCTATGCAGGTGACCAACGCTTGAAACCCTATCCCGGTGATGGTCTGCGTTTGACCAAATCGGAAACCCGTGTGGTGTTGGCTAAAGATGCTTGGATCGCACCGATGACTTGGGCGATTGAGCGCAAGCGCAAAAGGCGCGCCGAAAAGCTTAGCGAAAAGGCGGCTGCCAAGATTAAAGCGGCAGCCGAGGACAAAAAGTGAAAGACAACGCTAGCTATTACGATGAGTTCGCTCAGACCTACGAAAAGCGCCGGGGCGCGCTGGCTCGATGATGTTCAGGCTCAATTGGTGCGCAGCCACGCTCAGGGCGGACGAATGCTTGAAGTCGGCTGCGGCACGGGTCTGATTCTCGATCGGTTGCGCGGTGATTTTGACGAGGTCGTCGGTGTCGGTTTGAGTGAGGGCATGCTCGAACATGCCCGTGCCCGCGCCTTGACCTGGTGTGCAGCTTTAAAGTGCTGGCAACACTGAACTAGCGGCGTTTCTGTGGGCTTCTTAGGTTCGGTGCAGTAAGGTTTGCCTAGGACCGGTACAGATGACAGTAACTTTGGCGGTAACCCCGGCACATAAGGCCTTCGGCGCGGTTGTTGCTGCTTGGTTTGCAAAGGACCGAGCCAAGCGGACCGA
>JAPKCE010000146.1 GCA_028823075.1 Myxococcota bacterium | reverse complement strand
GTTCGATAGTTGTTGTGTCGCCTCGACTAACATCTGGGTCCAGACGCTCAGTTCGTCGTCGAGAACGGCTAGATCCATAGGGCTGAGTCGGTGGCGAACTTCGATGAACCCGGCCGCTTCGCAGTTGATGTGCAACTTTAGCCTCACCGTAAAAGTGACCGCCTTGGCGAAGATAACTCGGCCACCGCTGTTGATCCGCTCTTTGCGTTTCTGGCGTTCGATCACCGGCTCGATCAGCAGCACTTGGGCCGCTTGCAAACGGGAGCGAGCGGCAAGAGCGGCGACATTCGTTTTTTGCCAAAACTCTTCGATTGAAGGGTTTAGCCCCTCTGGAATGGTTATCTCTCTGGGGTCGATAAGTGCTAGTTTAGACCCTTTGGCTAGGCCGTTCATGCTGCCATTGATCGCTGCCCAGACCTCGACGCCCGACACCGGCCAATTGAAACGAGGGGGAAGGATGACGCCGACTTTGGTTTGACGAACAGCGCCGGTGACACGAACACTCAGCGGCGCTACGGTAGCGCAGGCGAAACAGATTATGAGTAGCGTTAGAGCAAGGGCGAACCGTTGAAACACGAGAAACTTAGCGTTATTCATCGTTTGCGCGTGGCCCTCCTAATCGAAGTATGCCTGGCTTTGGGGTATTTGGCCATCAACAACGTTACCTCCCACCTTCCCAATTCTGTCAATGTGATGACCCGCTGGGATCTCGCCATTCCCTTTAGTCCAGAATGGGTTTGGGCTTATAACCTAAACCTCTTTATGCCAATGTTATTACTTGTTTTTATATCTAATGTTGAATTGTTGCTGGAGGTGGTAGCGGGCTTTTTGTTGATCTTTGTGGTGGCCATCGCCGCCTTTTTTTTACTGCCCGTCCATGCGACTGATTTACGCGCCGTCATCGATCCGACAACGACCGAAATCACGCTCAAAAACGTTGCATTTTACTACTCGATGGATGGGGTGGGGAACTGTTTCCCGAGCCTGCATGTCGCGTACAGTGTCTACGCTGGTTGGTGGGGCTATAGGCTAATGCCGCGCTGGCTTGGTTTGCCCTACGTGTTGCTGGGACTGTTAATCACCATCTCAACGATGGCTATAAAACAGCATTTTATTGCCGATGTGGTGAGCGCCTTGTTGGTCGCCATCGCCGTGTACGGCCTACATCATTGGCGAGGTATCAACTTCAGCGACTACCTGCCAAAGCTGCTCACTCGATTCATCGCTAACGACCGAAAAACCCCTTATTCTTAGTCGGTTTATCTTTCGGTTTTTCAAGGCGCATCTTGGTGAGTTTTAGGTAGCGTTCCGCTTCACGGTGATGCGGGCGAAGCTGCAAAGTCTCAACGAATAGCTCTTCGGCCATAACAAAGTTTCGCCGATTAAAATGTTCCATACCGCGCTCGAATACGAGTTCTGATTCGTTCGGATAGTCTTTACCGGCTTCCTCAAGACAATTAATACGTTGTTTCGAGTCGGTTTTAGGGTCGCGGATCTGCAGCAAGAGTTCGAGAGAACGAACTTGTTTGTTCTTCGGGTCGAGGCGAGAGGCGCGTTTTAGGTGCAATGCTGCTGCCCAAAAATCGTTTTTGCGCATGAGCACCACGGCCTTTTGGCATTCGAGTCTGGAGGTCTCGGGGCTCAGCTCTTGGGTACGAAAACTGCGTCCGCTATTTTGTTTCAGATGGGCATGGTAGGTTTCGCGTAAGACTCGATCTTCCAGTGTGTCTCGGGCGTTGTTGATGGTCGCAAAGAGCTTGGTGACCGACGCCAATAGGCGCGGGTGCCGCCCTTGAACGCGATCCGGATGCCAGATTTGAGCCAGGTTCAAAAAGGATTGGTTGACCTCTTTCTTAGTGGCCTCTGTATCCAAGTCGAAGAGGGCGAAATAGTCGAGTTCGAGCAGGCCATTAATCTCTTTGAGCAGCTTTTGGTCGCGCGCCGGAACCGGCATATCTTGTAGGGTGATACGTCGTTTAGGAGCTTCTTCTTGAACGGTTTTACGTAGGCGTCGAAGCTCGATTGGGACCACCGCTTTGGCGCGGCTAAGCGGCGTGCCGACGACCATGCCTAGCAGGCGCATGGCGCGCAGCAAACGAGCTGCGCGGAGCGGGTCTCCCTGAAGCAAGTCCAGCAGTTCATCGCAGCGCCTTGGTACACTCAACAAGCGTAGAATAACGATATCCTCGTTGGTGAGTTTGAAGCGTTCGGTCAATCGATCCAGAGAGATACCGTCTCGGGTCTCCACCGCACCCAACTCTAAAACAATATTTTTGGTGCGTTTGGCTTGTCCATCTTGAAGCACCAAGCCTGCCATCAATTGTGCGGGTTCGACGCCGACACCCATGACTTTCTCGGCGGGCGTAATGCGAAACCGCCGCAGTTTATCTAAGCGCATCATCACCTCGCTCAAGTCGGCGCTGATCTGACGGCTACGCGCTTTCTCGAGCATTTTCGGTTTGATCCCGCCCATCTCGATAAGCACCCGGTCAACGGTGAGGCCTTCGACTTTTAAGGCTCGGCTTTGCGCCTGCTCGAGGGTGCTCGGGTCGATGGTCTTAAGTGCCTTCAGGGCATCGACCAAGGAGGCAGGAATAGCGCCATCGACAACAACCTCATGAATGAGCCCTTCCGAGATATAGATATGGACGTTGGGCGAGGCGAGTGTGGCGCCAAGCTCAACCGTAGCCGTAACTTTGGCACGTCGCAGTTTGACGAGCAGCTCGGGTAGAGGTTGCTCGAACAGTTGCCCTTCGTGAATCACTCACAGACTCCAAAGCTGGGGTTGTTGCCCATCTGCCTACAGGTCGGGTTGGGGATGCCCGGCTGCGGCGCACATTCGATATTTTGTTGGGTGAGCGAGCAGCTCGGCCGGCAAGCCGCGGTGCTGGAACAGAGCATGCCGTCGGGGCAGTTGGCGTGGCTTGCGCACGGGGTAGCCAGTCCACAAGTTCCGGCCTCGGCATTACTCGGGTCGCAGGTCGCACTGCAGACGCAGCCGAAACCATCGCTGCCGCAGTTCCAAACCGTGTTGTTCGCTGGGTGACAGCCGTATTGCTGACCATCCGCGGTGCTGCCGCATTGCCCAGGTTGCATGGGATCGCACAGCCCCGTGCAGTAGCCGAGATTCATCCCTCCGATTTGTAGGCAGGTCGGGTTTGGTGCCGCGCAGGTCTCGCCGCGCAGGTTTTCCGGATCGCAGAGTTGCACGCAGAGATTGTCGCCACAGATGCTACCGGGCACACAACTGCGCCCATCCCCCGCGTTGCATGCAGCGCCGATCGGCAGATCGCCGGCCTGGTCACAAGCAGCTTGGCCGATGTCACCAAACCAGAACACGCAGGCTCGATTCTCGCCGCAGCTGCTGCTGTCGAGCATGTCGCAACCCTGAGTGCAGACGCCGGTGCCCTTAGCCTGGTCGGCGTCGCGCACGCAGATATCACCCGCATCGCAGTCGTTCGTGCTTTGACAATCGCCTTGTTGGCAAAAGCCTTGCCCCTGAGCGCCCTCTTCACGCGCCGGAAAGCAGAGTTGCGAGGAGGAGTTACAGGACAGTAAATTACTTGGGTCGCAGCCGAGTCGGCACAGCCGCTGGCAGTTGTCTTGGCCTTCCCAACAAGTGGCATTGTCGCAAAGTAAGCCTTCGCCGCAATGCGCGTTGCGTGAGCAGGTCTCTTCTAATGAGCGCGTACCTGCGAGTACGCAGAGCCCTGTGGTGCCATCTTCTGTGAGGCAACTGTAGCCGCGCCCACAGCCATTGTCGGGTCCGCAGGGGAGCCCTGAGACATCATCAAAATCATAAACGAGCGCACAACCACTGACCAGAGCGCAAAGGGCGAGAATACGGATCATCGGCTGGCTCCAGTGAGCGCATCTACGGCGCGGTTTTGCTTTGCGGTGCGCAACAGTAGGTAGGTTCCTATGGCGTTGAAAACAAGACCAAGACCCAAGCTCGCATCGGCGATAAGCGCATGTTTTTCACCCTCTTTCTGAAGGGTGGCGAGTTCGAGGTTGTTTTGTGCTGTGCTGCGAAACTCTTGGTGTAATGCACGGGTCTGGAGAGTTGCCCACCCAGAAATTAGCAGCGAACTGCTTCCGATGATGATGCCCGACCAGGCTAGTGTATTGCTTTTGTGAGCTCCCGGGCCGCTGAGGTCGCCTGGTCGAATGGTGAGCGTTTGCGCCGTGCTCAACCCCTGCCAGATGCGCGCTGCATGTGCGGCCAAGGGCTCTCCGGGTAGGAACGAAGCGACGGCTGTCGAGGGCTGTACCGCAGCACTGTAAAGGCTACAGCGAGCGTCGTAGCGGGAAACTACCAGTTTAAGGGTGCAAAGCACCAAGCCATCGACTCCGAGCGTTCTGCGCGCGGCATCGGCGGCTCCCCGGTTTCCTGCCGCCGCGGCGCGCAGTTGGCTGCTCACTGGCGCCAGTTGCGAGGGGGCTTGAGGTAGCAAAACGGCGCGCCCGCCGCTTTCGCCAACATCCAGCCATTGCCAGACCGGATGGTGACCGGGCTGAGTGGTACCAATGAGGTGTCGCCCGGGTAAAACTCTGGGGCTGGTCGTTTGGTCCCACGGCTTTCCATTGAGCCAAAGACGAGCACCTGGGGCCGTGCGAAGCGAGATCTCGACCTTGAGTTGTGGCAGCGCGGCCAGCTGGTTCCAGATGTCGCTCAGGGTGTTGATCAGGTCGCTCGGTAGCGATTTTTGGCCTAAAACCGCAGCGCCGCGCAGGGTGTTGCGCGCCTCTTTCGTTTGAAAGTTCATCATTTGGGTTGCGGCGCGGTAACTGTAGACTTCGGCCAGACGCAACGCATCACCCCGGCGCGGCTGGCTGAGAAAAGCGCCTTCAGCCTGGTCTAGGGTGGCGGTCACCGTATCCAAGCGCACTTGTCGCCAGGCGAGCCGCGCCGCGTTCAGCGCTTGACCACCGAGGTCGGAGGCGGCTTGGCGTCCGGTGAGAATACGCAGCAATTCAGTAGGGCCGGCGAGAGCCTGGATCTCTTCGGCAAGCGCCGCGCTGCCGGCTTCTTGCGATTCGACCCAGACGAGAGTTGATGCTGATTGCGCTGGGATGCTGATCAATCCGCAAACCCATAGACCTAAAATTTGGCGCATGATGCCCCTTTGTTCACTTCTTCAAGGGCTTCATACGTCAGGCAGGGGGTTTTAGAAAATAGTGTTGGTGGGTTGGGGGTGAGTTTCTTGTAGCGACGCTCATGGGCTGTGGGGGCGGCGCAAATCGAGGGTGCTGCGGCGCGATGAACTAGCTGAAACGGGTAGATGTAGCCTAAGGTGTTATCGGGCAGCGCTGCAGGAGAGCTTTGAATGCTGGAATTGGGGATCAACGGCGTCGGTTCGGGAGTTTTCCCGCGTCGGGCTGATGGGTTTTGGGCACGCCTTGTGGGCTTACTCAACCGCAGCCAACTCGCTGCTGATGAGGGGTTGTGGATAAGCCCTTGCGAGCGAGTTCATACCGTCGGGATGCGCATGGTCATCGATGTGCTGATGCTCGATTCGGCAGGGAAGGTCGTAGCTTTACACGCTGAACTCGGCCCGTGGCGTTTGGGGCCGTCTGGCTGTAGTGGCGGCGCCGCGCTCGAATTGGCTCCCGGAAGCATCGCTCGTTTGAAGCTTTGCATCGGAGATGAGTTGACCCGTGGTGAGCCATCAAGCAAGAGTTAGGCTCAGTGGTTTCGAGGACTGCCTAACGCATGAAAATATCTGCTACGGG
>JAPKCE010000145.1 GCA_028823075.1 Myxococcota bacterium | reverse complement strand
CCAACACCGGCGCGACGAGCATCCTTATTCGTCATAATACCGCGCGACGTGGAGACAATAGCTACACCCAGACCATTACGGACCTCAGGCATATCATCGCGACCAGCATAAACGCGGCAACCAGGCTTGGAGATGCGCTTCAAACCGTCGATGACAGGGTCGCGACCGTCCCACTTAAGCTTGATATCAATGCGACCTTGCGGCGCAGTTTCGGTGGGATCGACCCACACAGCCGTGCTCACAAAGCCTTCGGACTCTAAAATTTCGGCGATGCGACGCTTCATGCGGCTGCCAGGAATCGAGACATGCTCGTGGCGCGCCATCATAGCGTTGCGAATTCTCGCCAACATATCGGCGACGGGATCAGTTACCAACATCGTTGTTTCTCCTACCAGCTCGCCTTGACCACGCCAGGGATCTCGCCGTTCAAGGCGCGCTCCCGGAAGCAGATCCGGCACATTGCAAACTTGCGCAGAAATGCGCGTGACCGACCACAAATGCGGCAGCGGTTCTTCTGCCGAACTGCGAATTTCGGCTTCTTATCAATCGTTACGAGGTCGACTTTTTTAGACATCGTTACTTTCCTTACTTGCGGAAGGGCATGCCGAGGTAACGAAGAAGGGCTCTGCCCTCTTCGTCGCTCGTTGCCGTAGTCACAAAAGTGATGTTCATGCCCTTGATCTTATCGATCTTATCGTAATTGATCTCGGGGAAGATGATCTGCTCGCGGACACCCAAGGTGTAGTTCCCACGACCATCAAAAGCCTTGGGGCTAACGCCGCGAAAATCTCGTACACGGGGCAGAGCCACATTGCACAAGCGGTCGACGAACTCCCACATGCTCTGGGCACGCAAGGTCACGCAGACGCCAATCGGCATCCCCTCGCGCAACTTGAAGCCGGCGATCGAGCGACGAGCGCGAGTGACCACGGCCTTTTGACCCGTGATAACAGCTAGCTCATCCTGAGCGCTATCGAGCACCTTAGTGTTTTTGTTCGTAGCGACATCACGCCCAAGACCCATGTTCACCACCACCTTGGTAAGGCGCGGCAACTGCATAGGGTTCTTGAAGTCAAACTCCTCTTGGAGCTTGGCGCGAACCTCGCTGTTGTATTTCTCTTGCAGCCGAGCTGCCATAACATTCCCCCCTGGTCGGTGATTCGCCCGGTATAAGGCGCCAACCCTTTTAAATTAGCAGTTCAGTCGATGACTGCGCCGCGGTGCTTAGAACCCCGAGCAACACGCTGGCGCTTACCGTCTTCGGCGCGCTGACGACCGACGCGCACGGCGCCGAGTTCCTCGGTGTAGAACATGACGTTGCTGATATCCATCAAACCAACCCGCTCGACGATACCGCCGTCGGGATGCAGAGCGGAACGCCCCGGCTTAATGTGCTTCTTCTGGATGCGCGCGCCTTCGACGCGCAGCTTACCTTCGGAAGGAACAACCTCTAGGACCTCGCCCACATGACCACGGTCGGAACCGCAGATCACTTTGACTTGGTCGCCTTTACGAATTTTACGTTTGATCATCATGACCTCACAGAACCTCAGGAGCCAAGGAGACGATCTTCATGAAGTTCTTGCCACGCAGTTCACGAGCGACAGGTCCGAAGATACGAGTCCCGATCGGCTCATGTGCTTTGTTGAGCAGCACGGCCGAGTTGTTATCAAAGCGAATGCGCGATCCGTCAGCACGATTCAAAGGATAAGCAGTACGCACAACCACGGCGCGACTAACCTGACCCTTTTTCACACGACTGTGCGGCTGCGCTTCACGAATAGAAACGACGATAATATCACCGACCGAGGCGTAGCGACGCTTCGAGCCACCGAGAACCTTAAGGCACATGACCTTACGAGCTCCGCTGTTGTCGGCAACATCGAGGATGGTTTGCATCTGAATCATTGGGGATGTCCTTCCTCTTCGCTACTGAGCGCTGCGCAAGGTCGCGACGACCCGCCAGCGTTTGTTACGACTCATGGGACGGGTCTCGATGATACGGACCTCATCACCAACGCCGCAGCCGTTGTTGGCGTCATGCGCCTGGTAACGCACCCGGCGACGGATGTACTTTTTGTACAGCGGGTGACGCACAAAGCGCACGATCTCTACGACCGCGGTCTTGTCCATCTTATTGCTGCGCACGATCCCAATACGGGTACGAGGATTTGCTCGCTCGTTCATCGTCTAACTCCACTCCGAGGGGCGCTCAACTAGGGAGCCACCCAATCTCTGTCAATCGAAAGCGCCGCTAGTTTGCGGCCTCTTTTTGGGCTAAAATTGTCTTTGCTCGGGCGATCGCTCGCCTGGTGCGACGAAGGCTGTCGGTGTCCTGCAAGGACGCCGACGCATGATTCAGACGCTCGTCAAAGAGCTTGCGCTCCATCTCACTGATAAAGCCATTGATCTCTTGCGAGTTCATGGCCTGTAATTCACGGGTCTGCATGGCTAAATCTCCTGATCGCGGGTGACGAATCGGGTGCTAATCGCAAGCTTACGACCGGCAAGGCGCATGGCCTCCTTGGCCGTCTCAAGGTCGACACCGTCCATCTCATAAAGGATGGTACCAGCCCGCACTTGGGCGACCCAGTGATCGACAGCGCCCTTACCCTTACCCATTCGAACTTCGAGGGGCTTTTGGGTGACGGAACGCTGCGGAAAGATGCGAATCCAGATGTTACCACCACGTTTGATGTGGCGGGTCATGGCGATACGGGCGGCCTCGATCTGGCGACTGCTGACGCGCCCGGCGCTCGTGGCCTGGAGTGCGAAATCGCCGAAGGCGATATGGGTACCGCGGGTAGCACGGCCGCGCAGAGGCAGACGGTGCATTTTGCGGAACTTAACTCGATTTGGAAGCAACATGGCTAAAAGCCCTTTCTAACTATCGGATCGTTATCAGCGAGCAGAACTGCCGCGCTGCGGAAGGATCTCACCTTTGTAGATCCACGCCTTAACACCGATAATGCCGTAAGTGGTGAGCGCCTCTGCGCGACCATAATCAATATCAGCACGTAGCGTATGAAGCGGCACGCGACCTTCGAGGTAACGTTCGAAACGACCCATCTCGGCACCACCAAGGCGGCCCGAGCATTCGAGGCGAATACCGCGAGCGCCGAACTTCATCGTGGTCTGGACGGTGCGCTTCATCGCACGCCGAAACGCCACGCGACCTTCGAGTTGCCGGCAGATCGACTCGGCGACCAACTTAGCATCGAGCTCAGGACGACGGATTTCGATGATCTTAAGGTTGATGCGATTTTTGGTCTGCGACTGAAGCCGCTTCTCAAGTCGCTCGATACCCGCGCCACCCTTGCCGATCACGGTACCCGGGCGACCGGCGTGAATCGAGATCGTGACGGTCTCACGAAGACGCTCGATCTCGATGCGGCTAACCATAGCAGCTTCGAGCTCTTTGCGAATGAAGTTACGGATCTTGATGTCCTCGTGAAGCCACTCAGCATAATTGCTGCCGGCGAACCAACGAGAGTCGTGATCGCGAATGTATCCGAGACGGAACCCGATAGGTTGTACTTTTTGACCCATGATTTACTCCCCCGCCTCAACTTCAGCGAGAACGATGGTGGTGTGGCAACTGCGCTTACGAATGCGGGTCGCACGACCCTGAGCACGCGGGCGCCAGCGATTGAGGGTACGTCCCTCGTTCACGAAGATTTGAGTGACTGCGAGACGCTCAACATCGAAGCCGAGCTCATCGGCGTTCGCCATAGCGCTGCGCAGCAGTTTGAGCAGCGGCTCGCTGACCCGCTTGTTGTTGAAATGCAACACGCGCACAGCCTCTTGTACACCGAGTCCGCGGATCAACTCCACGACAAGGCGCATTTTGGATGCGCTGGAGCGGTAGTTACGAAGAGTCGCCTGAGGGCATAACTTCTTCGCTTCTTTACGAGCCGCAGCTCGGACGCTCTTTTTAATACGACGACCTTCGGTCTTCACAATAGCCATGATGACCTCCTAGCGCCGTTTCTTGTCGGCAGCGTGACCGTAGAAGGTGCGGGTCGGAGCGAATTCGCCCAACTTATGACCCACCATATTCTCGGTGACGTACACGGGGATAAACTTACGACCGTCGTGCACCGCAAAGGTGACACCGACGAAATCGGGAAGGATAAGAGAACGGCGTGACCAGGTCTTAATAACCTTACGATCCCCGCTCTCCTTGGCGACGACGACCTTCTTCATCAGATGATCATCGACGAAAGGACCTTTTTTCAAACTCCGAGGCATAACTACAACCCCCTCTAGCGACGCTTGTTGAGGCGACGGACGATGAATTTGTCCGTACGCTTATTATTACGAGTTTTGTGACCACGAGTCGGCACGCCCCAGGGCGTGACCGGATTACGACCACCGGAAGTACGACCTTCGCCACCACCGTGCGGATGATCGACCGGATTCATGGCAACACCACGAACCTTAGGACGACGACCCTTCCAACGACCAACACCAGCTTTACCCTCTTTGCGGTTCTCATGCTGAGTGTTGCCTACCTGACCAACGGTTGCCGAACAGACCGATAAGATCATGCGCTGCTCACCGCTGGGAAGTCGGACTTGAGCGTAACGCCCCTCTTTCGCCATCAGACGAGCCGAGGTTCCAGCGCTGCGCACCAACTGCCCACCCTTACCAGGACGCATCTCGATGTTGTGAATCAACGAACCGAGAGGAATCTTGATGATCGGCATGTGGTTTCCAGGGGAAACCTCAGGCTGCTCCTCTTCGATGCTATAGCTGACCACCGTCGAGCCCTGGGTCAGACCCACAGGAGCGAGGATGTAACGCTTTTCACCGTCGGCATAATGCAACAGTGCAATGCGCGCAGTACGACCAGGATCGTACTCGATATGCGCAACCTTGGCAGGCACACCGATCTTCTCGCGACGAAAGTCGACTTCGCGCAGACGACGTTTATGGCCACCTCCGCGTCGACGCACCGTAATGCGACCGTAGTTGTTGCGACCAGCCTTAGAATTGCGCTTCTTAAGAAGGCTCTTCTCGGGGGTCGAACGCGTGATCTCGTCGAAGTTGGCGCTAGTAGCGTCACGACGACCCGGGCTTGTAGCCCGGTATATTTTGATGCCCATAGGCACCTCCTGCCCGCCTTAATACCTGGGGCTGCTCCAGGTTCTCGGCCAGCGGAATCTTTTCGTTCACAGCCCGAGCGCCAAAAGCGCCCTGTGTAGGAATCAGCTCTCGGCTTCTTCCAATGCTTCCTCACTGAAATCAGTTGGTGATTCCAATGCTTCAATCACTTGGTCGCCAGCCACTTTGACATAAGCCTTT
Organism: Myxococcota bacterium; assembly: GCA_028823075.1. Classification (GTDB taxonomy): domain Bacteria; phylum Myxococcota; class UBA4151; order UBA4151; family UBA4151; genus CACGMS01. Next base: position 442 of record JAPKCE010000145.1, on the reverse strand, counting down.
TTCCAGTTGGGCTTACGGCCAGCGATGGTACCCACGCGCTTTTTCTTACCGCGCATGACCGCAGTGCGAACCTCGTCGACTTCGACATTAAAGGCTTGCTTAACGGCGGCGGCGATCTGCCGCTTATTGGCACTTAGTGCAACAGCAAAAGTGTAGACATTTTCTGCGCCGCGGAGGGCCTCAGCCTTTTCCGTGACGACCGGCTTACGAATGAGTCGTAACAGGTTGTTCATGCGAGCCTCCTTTCGAGGTGTTTCACCGCCGCCTCGCAGATCACGAACTTATCGTGTCCGAGAATCGAGTAGACGTTGACACCTTCGGCGACGAGCGTCTCAACACCCTGCAAGTTACGGGCGCCAAGGCGGAGGTTATCGTTACCGCGCTCACTGACCAAAACCGCGTTGTGGGCGTCGAGCTTGGTGAGCACCGCGCTCAAGTTCTT
>JAPKCE010000144.1 GCA_028823075.1 Myxococcota bacterium | reverse complement strand
AGCGCTCGGTGGCGCGGGGGAGTTGCTGCTCTTCGCAGCGCGACCAGATAAACACGGAGGAGGCTTCGGCGGTCTCGATGCAGTAGCGCGACCCGGCGTGGCAGATGCCTTCCCCGATGGTCACGCCGTCGCCATCGTAGCAGTCGATGGGTTCTTCGTTGCCAGCGCAGGGACAGCCAGGGAGGCGGGCACCTGGGGAGCAATGCTCGGGAGGTGTAATCACCGGACCGGCGTCGCCGATGGCCTCGCAGGTCAAAGCCCGTAAGGGGTCGTTATCGTCGCAGTCGGCGCCGAGGTCACAATGCAATCCGTAGCCATCGCCGTCGCTGTCGATACAAACGTCGCCGGGTACTCCGGGGTCGCCGACGCCGGTTTGGGGGTCGGTACAGCCCAAGCAGAGCAACGGAACGAGGAAGATAAGAGATCGATTGAGCATTGCAGCCCTCCAGAGCGGAGTCATTCGCGGTTTATTGTAGCGGCCTTCACGCCCGCCCGCAACGGCGCAGCGCGGCAGTCATCGTTAAAAAGAAATCGGCGGGCGATGCCCACCGAATTCTAATATCAATACCCCGCAAGTTTGCGGGGCTGCTGAAACTAAATTTTGTCGACCAACTGGAAGGCGATCAACAGGCCGTAAATAACGAGAGATTCGATCAGCGCCAGGCCGACAATGAAAGGCGCCATCAGGCTGGAATTGGGGTTGCGACCCATGGCTTCGAGGCCGGAAGCAGCCGCTTTGCCCTGGCCGATAGCACCACCCAGAGCAGCCAGACCGATCGCCAAGCCTGCACCGATTGCCGCTAGGCCACCGCCACCACCACCGTCAGCGGCGAGGGCCGCGCTTGAACTCAAAAGAACGATTAGAAAACTATACAAATTGCGCATCAAAATGCTCCTATTGCCCGTTTAGGGCTTTGTTGAAATCTTTGAATCCCCCCAACACCACCGATCTCTCTCCAACGTGGGGGATACTTCAGACCGTAAAAAATCAGTGTTCTTGGTGCTCGACCGCCATGCCGATGTAGATTGAGGTGAGCATGCAAAAGACATACGCCTGCAAGGTGCAAACCAAGGTGCCCATAACGAGAAAGGGAAGCGGTAGCAGCACCGGTAAAATCCCAGCGAATGCTGCGATCACCGCATGGTCACCGACCATGTTACCACGCAGTCGAAGTGCCAAACTCAAAGGGCGCGCCAGGTGACCGATCAATTCGATGGGAAGCATCAGCGGCGCCATTAGCCACGTTGCTTTCAGCCCAGCGGGGTTCGCCATATGGGCGATATGGCCCCAGCCGTTGCGGCGCAGGCCGTGAAAGTTATAATAGAGAAAGACGGTAACGGCGCAAACTACCGTTGTTTCAAGGTTGTCCGTCGGCGGTGTAAACCCCGGGATTAGCCCTAAAATGTTTGAGAAGAAAATGAACAGCCCCAGGGTTGAGATCAGGGGAAAATAGCGTTTCCACTCGTCGGTGCCGATGAGGTCCTTGCACATGCCCGCGGCGATTCCGAGAACAGCGTCGTAGATCAGGGTGAACCCAAAACGCCGGGTTGGAACGGGGGTGCTGCGAAAATAGCGGGCGCTGCGCGAGGCGCCGAGCAACAGAAACAAAAGAACGAAGATTGCACCGAAAAGATGCTGAGCGACCACCACCCCGGCTTTGCCGTAGAGCAGGTTCTGCTGCAACAGCGCCACAACGGCTTCGTAACCCGGGAAGAGGGTGAACCAACTAGCGTGAGGGTCCATGGATTAGTCTAACCTCCGGAGGGCATAATTAACGGCTAAAACTAGAGACGCTGGTACGATCGAGGTGAAACCTAAAGCCATACCAGGTGCAAGGTCCGGGCGCGGGTACACGAGCGCTACAATGCAAGCAAGAACGACGATCACCTTGATGGCGAAAAGGGCTAAAGCGGCACTATGGTCTTTGCTTTCAGATTGCAAAAATCGTTCAACCACGATGCGCGTCAGGCGCACATTCACAGCCGCGGCGACGGCTCCGGCTAAAGCGCCAGGCAACAAAGCGCTTTTACCGAGAGCCATGGCACCGGCCATCAAGGCCGCAGCGCTGATCAAATTGACCGTCTCAAACAGCCGGATCGGGCGGGTTTGTTCAGCGCTCAGAGTCATGGGTCTGCTTCTCTAATCGAGCTCGGCTTTCGTCGGCTTCGATGGTGCGATACATGCGCCATAAGGCTTTGAATGCAGCTATAACACCGAACCCTAGACCCATATTCATACCATAAGGTGCCGTCCCAAAGCGGCGGTCAACCCATTGCCCGCCGAGGAACCCGAAGGTCACGCAGAGGCCCATCTCGATACCGATGGTACCGTAGCGCCCGATGAGCGCCCATTGTTGCTTTTCGTCGGGTCCGCTTTTGCTGCTCATGCTCGCTCTCCCGCGCTGCTTATGGCAATATAGCGATGCCCGCTTACAAGTGGATCTGCAGGATGGACAGGGTTTTGATGCAAGGTATCGTCGCGAGTCTTTATTTGTCGGCTTTTTGTGCTTTGGTCGTTGCCTGTGCTCCAGCGAAGCACGGGGAAGCTTGTGCCGTGAGCGGGGATTGTGCGGCGGGTGTAATTTGTCATGCGGGCCTATGCAACGAGGGGCAGCGTGCCTGCGCCAACGACGGCGAATGCAGCGGCGGCGAAGTTTGCAGTCGAGGAATCTGTCAGCCAGCGAACGAGGAATGTGGTGGATCTTGGGATTGTCCAAGCGAACATATCTGCGCCGACGGTGAATGTCGGCGACCCGAAGTGGGGAACCCTTGTCGCCGTCATCAGGATTGTGGCTCGCTCATGTATTGTCCGGAGCCGCGTTATGAATGCACCGAGTTGATCGGCGGCGCCTGTTGGACCCGAGAGATCTGCACCGAGGGTGAAGATTGCGAGGAGATCGATGATCAGACGGGGCTTGGTCGTTGTGGCGGCGGTTCGACCGCCGCAGATTGCGAGCAAAATCAGGATTGTCCGGCTAGCGAACCGGTCTGTTTGCTCGGTGCTTGTGTCGCGTGCGCCTCTGATCGTCATTGCGATGAGGGGCAAACCTGCATCGGCAATCGCTGCGTAGAGGCAGCCGACGAATGCGTTGAGCACAGCGACTGCGCCGCCGGGCAACTCTGTGAAAACCGGCGCTGTGTCGACGATGAACCGGGCTGCCGTAGCGACGCCGATTGTGTGGGTGAGCAACAATGCCGGGACGGCGCGTGTGTGACCGTAGCGCCGGGAGGTTGCAATCACGACGGCGAATGTCCGGATGACCAGGCCTGCCAAAACCGGCAATGTGTGCCGCGTGGGCAGGGCGGGAACTTAGCCTACGGTGTCGCCACGCAAGCCGCCTCAAGTTGTCAAAGCGGCTACGCAGGGGTGTGGAATAATGAAGTGTTTTGCAGCCAGCCCTGCGGTCACGGTGCGGATTGCCCCTTGGGTTCAATGTGCACGACCCTTCTCGCCTCTTCGATCAGCTTTTGTGTTCCTGGAGTGCGCGCTCAAGCGACATTTTCGAGTCCAGAAAACCAGCCTTGCGCGGGCGCCGGTGATTGCCGTTCTGGAATCTGCGCCAACACCCAACAAGGTTCCGTTTGCCAAAAGGATTGTCGGCGCGACAGCCATTGCGGAAATAACCAGGCTTGTATGGCTGCCGATCTCGACGGCCGCGGCTCCATCGCCCGAGTTTGTGGAAGCTTAGGCGGCACCCAGGCCAACGGCTCGGCTTGCGTTGTCGGTCAGGCCAACACCTGCCGCTCGGGCATCTGCGACAACACCACCAACCAATGCCAGGCGCTTTGCTGTGCGGCTGCCGATTGTCCTGCCGGCTTGGCCTGTAACCCAACGATCATCGATCGCGCTGGACAGCATATCGTAAAAGTCTGCGGGCGTCCGCAGGGCCAAGGCCAAGGGCGAGTTGGGGTAGCTTGTCAGGGTGACGCGGACTGCTTTTCTTCCTCATGCCTGAACAATCGCTGCAGCGATGTTTGCTGCAACGATGCTGATTGCAACGGCCTAGCTTGCCGACCTTACAATGTCGCCGACCAGCAGAACCCGGTGATGGTTAATCTTTGTCAGTAGCGGCGCGATAATCACCACTTTTCCCGCCTGTTTTTCGGCGCAGCTCAATAGCGCTAATACGGGCATCCTTTTGCACGCCTTTGACCATGTCGTAGAGCGCTAAAAGACCCACCGAAACGCCCGTAAGCGCTTCCATCTCTACCCCTGTTTGACCGCTGCAACGCACGCTCACCGCCAAGCCAACAGCTCCGCTTTGGCGTTCGAACTCGACGCTGACTTTGGTGATCATCAAAGGGTGGCAAAGTGGGATTAGGTCGGGTGTTTTTTTAACGCCTTGAATGGCTGCGATGCGTGCCACAGCCAAGGCGTCGCCTTTAGGCAGCGAGCCCGAATAGAGCAGGTCGAGGGTCGCTTCACTGAGTTCAATCTTGCCCCAAGCCTGCGCCTCGCGAACGCTGATCGCTTTGTCTGAAACGTCGACCATATGGGCGGCGCCCGTCGCATCGAGATGCGTTAGTTTGTTCACCGAGCTTCCAGCACTTCGAGCCCGTTCATGTAAGGGCGCAGGGCTTCGGGTACGCGCACGCTGCCATCGGCTTGTTGATTCAACTCGAGCAGCGGAATTAAGAAGCGCGGGCTTGCGATGGCCGTGTTGTTGAGCGTGTGAGCATGCAGCGGCTTGGCCTGCGTTTCGGGGCGGTAGCGGATGGAACTGCGGCGTGCCTGAAAGTCGTGCATGGTCGAGCAGCTATGCGTTTCGCAGTAGGCATTACGGCTAGGCATCCAGCTCTCGATCTCATGCTTGCGCGCTTGGCCCATGCCGAGCTCTTGGGTACAAGCCAGAGCGACTCGGTAGGGAATACCCAGTGCTTTCAAGATGGTCTCAGAGTTGTCGAGCAGGCGATAATGTTCGGCCTCGCTTTGCGCTTCGTCCGCCGGAATGATCGACACCTGTTCTACTTTTTGAAATTGGTGAACACGGTACAGCCCGCGTGTGTCACGCCCGTAATTGCCGGCTTCACGGCGAAAGCAGGTGGTCATGCCAGCGTAGCGAATCGGCAGTTCATCGGCACTCAATACTTCACCGCTATGTACCGAAACCAGGCTCACCTCTGAGGTTCCGCAGAGGTACAAGTCGTCGTTCGGTAGTTGGTAGGTGTCTTCCAGTCCGTGAGGAAAAAACCCGGTGCCGTACATGGCCTTTTCGTTGACCAGGAGAGGCACGACCATCGGGCTCCAGCCGCGCTGCATGAGGATGTCCATGGCGAAGCGCGTTACCGCGTATTCGAGCAAGGCCCCGTTGCCGGTGAGCAGGTAGGATCGCCCGCCTGCAAATTTGGCGGCGCGGTTAAAGTCCGCCAGGCCCAGGCTTTCACAGAGCTCAACATGCCCCTTTGGCTCAAAGTCGAAATTGGGAAGATCGCCCACACGGCGCACTTCGACGTTGTCCTCTTCGCCGGCGCCGTCCGGCACCTCGGCGACGGGCAGTCCGGGGACGAGCAGCATGAGCGCATCAAAGCGGCTCTCGGTTTCGCGTTGTTGCTCTTCGAGTTCGCCTATTGAGCCTCGCAGTTCGCGGCCCTTAGCGATGGCCGCTTGTTTGCCTTCACCGTCCAGTTTGGGAATCGAGGCGGCGGTCTCTTTGCGTTCGGCGCGCAGTGCATCGATTTTTCCGGCTAAGCTGCGCCGGGCGCCGTCGGCTTCGAGCAGTTCATCGATATCGACGGCGATCAGGTCGCGGAAATTCTGCCAAACTTATTTG
>JAPKCE010000143.1 GCA_028823075.1 Myxococcota bacterium | reverse complement strand
CGCAAGAAACTCATGGTGGCAGTTGATTTCGGTCAGTTTCTGGCCTCGGATTTCACCAACCCGCCCGAGGTTATGCAGACCGACTTGAAGAAAATTCGTGACGAAACGCAGATGCGCGCGGCGCTTCATTACTACTTCCGCGGACATATTGGGCTACTCAGTTTGATCTTCTCGGATCACCAACTTGCGGCGAATGAAGCCGGTAAGAGCGCCGAGCATAAGCAGAGCGTTAAGTTGGTAGCGCAGTATCGCTTCTAGCCGTTGGAATTCGATCTTCTCCGCAGGGCCCTTAGCGGACACCCTTTGCTCGATATTCCCAATCAGCCTCGGTCGCCAGTCCGCCCCGCGGCGCCGGTCGGCGATTCTTACGCGAGCTTGAAACAGCGTATGCCGTCGGCGCAATATTTCTATAAAGGAGGCGCATGAACAACGCCCGCATCAACGAATTCAAAAAACTCATGGCGCAGCGAATTTTGCTGCTCGATGGCGCTATGGGCACCATGATTCAGGGTTATAAGCTCGGCGAATCTGACTTTCGAGGCCAGCGCTTTGCCACTCATAACAGCGACTTAGAAGTCAATAACGACCTGCTCAGTTTGACCCGACCCGACATTATCGAAGCAATTCATAGCGCCTATCTCGAAGCCGGCGCCGATCTGATCGAAACCAACACTTTTAATTCCAACGCCGTCAGCCAGGCCGATTATGGGCTCGAGGAACTCGTCTACGAGCTCAACAAAACCTCGGCGCAACTGGCACGCAAGGCCTGCGACGCCTTGAGCAGCGCAGACCGCCCGCGGCTGGTCGTCGGCGTTTTTGGGCCAACCAACCGCACCGCCTCGATGAGTCCGGACGTCAACGACCCGGGCATGCGCAACATCAGTTTCGACGAACTCGCAGAGAGTTATCAAACCGCCTGCGAAGGTCTGCTCGACGGCGGTGCCGATCTGCTCATGATCGAAACCATTTTTGATACCCTCAACGCCAAGGCCGCCGCCTACGCCATCGAACAGGTCTTTAAGGCCCGCGGCGAGCGCTGGCCGGTGATGATCTCAGGCACCATCACCGACGCTTCAGGGCGTACGCTTTCGGGGCAAACTGCCGAGGCCTTTGCTCTGTCCATGATGCATACAAACCCGGTTTCCGTGGGCTTCAACTGCGCTTTGGGCGCCGAGCAATTGCGCCCTTATGTGGCCGAACTCGCAGCCTGGGCACCTTTTAGTGTGGCCGCTCACCCCAACGCCGGGCTGCCCAACGAACTGGGCGATTACGACGAAAGCCCCGAACGTATGGCGGAGCAACTCGGCGCCTGGGCACAAGATGGTTTGCTGAACATCATCGGTGGCTGCTGCGGCACCACGCCGGCGCATATTTTGGCCATCGCCGAAGCCATCGCAGGTCACGCTCCGCGCAAACTCGCCGAACCGCCTAAAACGTCGAACTATACCGGGCTTGAAGCTCTAAAACTCGATGACAAGTCGCTCTTCGTCAACATCGGCGAGCGCACGAACATGACCGGATCGAGGGCATTTAAGCGACTGATTGAGGCCGATGATTTCACAGCCGCTATCGATATTGCACGCAGCCAAGTTCTTGGCGGTGCGCAGATTTTGGACATCAACTTTGACGACGCCCTGATCGACGGCGTAGCGGCGATGAAGCGCTATTTAAATCTGCTCGGCAGCGAACCGGATATCGCCCGTTTGCCCTTCATGATCGACTCCTCACGCCCCGAAATTCTAAACGCCGGGCTGCGCTGCGTTCAAGGTAAAGCGATCATCAACTCGATCTCCCTCAAAGAAGGTGAAGAAGCCTTTTTGGCTGCCGCTTCCGAGGCCAAGGCTTTGGGTGCTGCGATGGTGGTGATGGCCTTTGACGAAGACGGCCAAGCCGATACTTTTAAAAAGCGAATCGCCATCTGCCAGCGTGCTTATACGCTGCTCACCGAGACGCTTGAAGTGCCGCCTGGTGACATTATTTTCGACGCCAATATTTTCGCTATCGGCACCGGGCTGGACGAACATAGGCGCTATGCGATCGATTTTATTGCTGCGGTAAAATGGATTAAATCCAACTTACCCGGGGCGCGCTGTAGCGGCGGCTTGAGCAACCTGAGCTTTTCTTTTCGCGGCCAAGCGCCTTTGCGCGAGGCGATGCATGCGGTGTTTCTCTACCACGCGGTCGCCGAAGGGTTGGACATGGGTATCGTCAACGCCGGCGCGTTGCCGCTCTACGACGACCTCGACAGCGACCTTGTGCAGCGCATAGAAGACCTCCTTTTCGACCGCCGAGACGACGCCACCGAGCGCCTTCTTGAACTTGCCCACAAAGCGCAGGGCATTGCCGCGGCCGGCGCCGACTTGAGTTGGCGTGAAGAGCCCGTCAGTCAAAGACTAAGCCATGCCTTGGTGCATGGGATCGACGCCTTTATCGAAGAGGATACGGCAGCTGTCTTTGAGCAAACGAAGTCGGCTTTGCAGGTGATCGAAGGACCCCTCATGGACGGTATGAACCGCGTTGGTGATCTCTTTGGCGCCGGTAAAATGTTCCTGCCTCAGGTGGTTAAATCGGCGCGCGTTATGAAGCGTGCGGTCGCCTGGCTGGAACCTTATCTTGAGCGCGGTGAAGGACGCAGTTCTAAGGGGCGAATCCTCCTAGCGACGGTCAAAGGCGACGTGCATGACATCGGTAAAAACATCGTCGGCGTGGTGCTCGAATGCAACGGCTACGAGATCATCGATTTAGGCGTTATGGTGCGCTGCGAAAATATTTTGGACGCCGCGATAGAGCAGGACGTCGACCTCGTTGGGCTGTCGGGTTTAATCACCCCTAGCCTTGACGAAATGACCAACGTCGCCGCCGAGATGAAGCGCCGCGGCATGGTCTTGCCGCTGCTCATCGGTGGCGCTACCACTTCGCCGCTGCATACCGCCTTGCGCATTGCGCCGGCTTACGACGGCGGTACGGTGCATGTGCGCGACGCCTCGCGCTCGGTAGCAACTTGTGCCGCACTGCTCGGCGATAACAGCGAGTTTTTAGCGAAAAACGAAGAGCAGCACGAAACGCTAAAAAGACGCTACCTTGCCAACAAAGCGCGCCAAACCCTGCTCAAACTCGACAAAGCGCGTGGCCTAGCGAAGCGAGTCGAGGAACCTTCGCCGGCGCCGAATTCGCCGGGCTTGACCCGGCTCGATAACATCCCGCTGGAACAGTTGCTCGAATGCATCGACTGGGCGCCGTTTTTCCACGCCTGGGAGTTCAAAGGCATGTATCCGGCACTGCTCTCCGACGAACGCCAGGGCGAAGCAGCCTCGGATCTCTGGGTCGACGCCAAAAAACTCCTTCAGGAGATTCTTGAAGGCAAACTGCTCAAGGCGCGCGCTGCATTTGGTATTTGGCCCGCCAAGGGCGAAGGCGAAACGGTGCTCATGCAAGGACCTGAGGGCGAACAGCGCTTTGAATTCCTGCGCCAACAACGCGGCAAGAAACCGGCATGCCTCGCTGATTTTATCGCCGACAACAACGATCACCTCGGCCTATTCTGGTGCAACGCCGGAGAGGGCTTAAGTGAGCTTGTGGCGCAATTTGAAGCCGATAACGACAGCTATTCAGCGCTCATCGTTACGGCGCTGGCCGACCGCTTTGCCGAAGGCCTAGCCGAATGGTTGCACCGTCGCGTACGCCAACAGGACTGGGGCTTTGCCGCCGACGAGAGTTTGAGTATGGACGAACTCTTTGCCGAAAAATACAATGGTATTCGGCCTGCGCCCGGCTACCCAGCCTGCCCGGACCATCGCCATAAAAGAATTATTTATCGCCTACTTGAAGCCGATAAAATCGGTGCGGAGCTGACCGAAAGCTGTGCCATGACCCCCACGGCTAGCGTCGCCGGATTTTACTTTGCCGCCGACGAGGCGCGTTATTTCAGCATCGGAAGTATCGATGATGAACAGCTCGCTGATGTCGCTGAGCGGCGCCGCGAAACGATTAAAGAATGCCAGCGCTGGCTCGCGCCGCTGCTGCTCGCTTAACCCCAGTCGATGCGCTCAACCCCATGCACAGCATGCGGGAAAATACGAGCCACCACATGCGCCGACAACTCAGGGTCATCGCTAAAAGCTAGACGGGTTTGGCCGCGACCTTTAGGCAAGCCTTTGCGCGTTAAAGCGGCGGCGATGGCGGCGCTCGAATCAATCAACCGGACTTCAGCACCGACCGCGTCTTGCAAATGGTCGCGGATTAAAGGGTAATGGGTGCAACCCAAAATCATGCGGTCAAACTCAAAACCCTGCAACTCGGCAAGGTAGGTGCGGATGGCGGATTTTGTGGCTTCGTGGTCGTACCAACCCTCTTCGACCATCGGCACCAATAAGGGGCAAGCGACCTGGCGCAGCGGCACCCCGGGCATGCGATCCTGCAAGGCTTTTAAATAAGCTTTAGAGCCGACAGTGCCGCGAGTGGCGAGCACCGCAACGCCGCGCGACGTACCAAGGTCGGCGGCGGCTTGAGCTCCGGCGCCGATCACCTCATGCACCTGCCGGCCTTGTGCCAACTGGCGCACCCCCTGTGCACCGTAGGCCGAGGCTGTATTGCAAGCGATCACCAACTGCTCGCAGCCCTGGTCAATTAGCCAACGAGCGCAGTCTTGCGAGTAGGTCCCCACCGTCGCGGCGCTGCGCGTGCCGTAAGGGACGCGCGCCGTATCGCCGAGATACAAGAGATCAGCTTCGGGCAAAGCAGCGCGCAGGGCAGCGAGCACCGTCAGCCCTCCGACACCCGAATCGAAAACGCCGATGCTCAAGTTTGGGGTTCCATCGAGCGACCAATGCCGCGGTAGCTTAGGCCAGCCTGAGCCACCTGCTGGGGATCAAGAAGATTGCGGCCGTCGAGAATTAAAGAACCGCTCAGCGACTTTTTGATGCGCCCAAAGTCCGGGCTTCGGTAGTCGTTCCAGTCCGTGCAAATTATCAAAGCGTCACAGCCTGACAAGGCATCGTACATCTGTGGCTCAAAGCGGGTATTGGGCAGGTTTAAACCTCGGGCGGTGTCAATCGCCACGGGATCATGCGCCACGATCTGAGCGCCACGCCCGGCAAGTTCTTCGATGATCACCCGCGACGGCGCTTCACGCATATCGTCAGTCTTGGCCTTAAAAGCTAAGCCCCAAAGCGCAAAACAACGACCGCTAAGATCTTCGCCAAAAGTCTCGACGACTCGCTGCGCCAATAAGCTGCGTTGCAAAGCGTTGGCGCGCTCGACCGCCTCGATCACCTGCATAGGGCGATCCAACTGCCTCCCCATATGAGCCAAGGCTTTGACATCTTTTGGAAAACAGGAGCCGCCGTAGCCACAGCCGGGGAATAGAAAATGGGGACCGATACGTTTATCCGAACCCATTCCATAGCGTACATCGGCAATATCGGCGCCCAGATCATCGCAGAGGTTCGCCAGTTCATTCATAAAGCTAATGCGCGTCGCGAGCATGGCGTTGGAGGCGTATTTGGTGAGCTCGGCGGAGCGCACGCTCATGGTGATGATGCGTCGTTCGCGGCGGTTAAAGGGCGCATAAAGGCGTTCGAGTTCAGCCTGGCTCTGAGCGTCGTCGCAACCGATAATGATGCGGTCGGGTTGCTGAAAATCGGCGATGGCGGCGCCTTCCTTCAAAAACTCAGGATTCGACGCGACGCGGTGAGACAATAGCGAATGCTGTCGTAAGGTGGCGCGTATTTTGTCGGCCGTGCCCACGGGAACCGTCGATTTGGTGACCACCAGCTTCGGCGAAGTCGCCTG
>JAPKCE010000142.1 GCA_028823075.1 Myxococcota bacterium | reverse complement strand
CGAATTAACTGGCGTATGGTTTCGCTTTGAACCTGCAAACTTGGCTCCAGGTCACCGCCGTCGCTTTGACCAAACCACAAAAGGTCCGGAATGAGCAGTTGGTAGCGTTTGGATAACTCGCCTACCATCTCCGCCCATTGCCATAGGCAACTACCACCAAAACCATGCAAAAGAACGAGGGTTTCCTTGCCCGAACCACCGCGCCATACATGCAGTTTGCCGCCGGCGACGGGCATCGCGAAGGGGCGTAAACCAGCCTGCTTAAAACGTCTTTTTAATACCCGCCTTTGCCAGCGCGTGGGGCTGGACAGGCCAGCGATTAGCCTCTTAAAAGTCCAAGGGGAGCGGCTTTCTTGCAAGGTGCCGAAACTCAACTCATAGCTCGCATAAGCAGGCGGGAATATTGTCGAGTTGTTGATCGACCAAGACCCCGTTGAGATCAAACCAGGTACGGCTCGGTGTGCGGTTGGGGATCTCGCTGCGCGCCATACTAAAGCCATCCCAACCGCCGATAAATGCAAAGGGTTCGAGCGGTTGGTTGTAGCGCTCAGCTTGCGGATTATCGCCGACGCTCAGCCCGCCGATGTCGCACATAATTCCTTCGCAAGCGACGTTGCCGCTGGTGCTGTAATCACGGAGGCAACCTGGGCCTTCGGCGGCGTCGTCGGGGGTCCAACTGTTCTTATCCACGCCTTGTGAAGCGCTGGGCGTGCAGCGTTCCCAAGTTAGAGTTTCTTCGCTGCGCGAGCCCAAGGCAATTCCGCAGGGATGCGGGCCGCCGCGAACGTCCACATCGCTTACGGTCTCGATGCCAAAAGCAGTGACTGTAAAGCGCTCTCCGTGGGAAAAGCTGATGAGTTGAATTTCGCCATCATCAGGTTGCCCAGCGTTATCGGGCACGCGCAAAACCAGCGTACCTTCGCTTAGCGGACGATCGGCGTTGCCCATGCTGGCCGTGGTGTCGGTGATGTAGAAATTTCCGTTGATGCGGTAGGTGAGTAGCCAAGAATCACCGCAACTTCCGACGCCGCCGTCGGGAACCGTCACGCCCGCGTCGCCAACTGGCGGTTGTGGTGGGGGCTCATCGCCCGAGCAGGCGCTGACAGCTAAACATAGGGTCAAGAAACGGATCATGGCAGGTTCCTTAGTGCAAAATTAGGGTTCGTACCAAATCGGCGAGGTCCAGGCGCGTTCAGCGATGAGTTGAGGAACCTCAGGATCGTCACAGGCCGAGGGTCGAGCTTCGCCGCTCAGCCGGCCACAGAGGTAGGCGTTCCAGCGGCAACTCGGATAAGCCAGAACTCGAGCATAGTAGAACGCTTCTTGCTGCGCGTCGAACTCGGGATCCCGCCAACTCGCGCACAGGCTGCTCGCTCCCGAGCCGCTGCTGCTACAAGTTTGCGCATCGGTCGTGAAGTCGCCTCCATCGAGGACGAGGCTAACCACCTTGGTCCGGGCGTCACCATTAGCATCAACCCAGCCTTTGATAATTTGTAATTGTTGCAAGGGCGCGCCGGGGTCCGTGTCGGTTCCAGGGTCTTTGAGGGCTTGAATAAGAAAGGTGGGCTGCTGCGAAAACAGACCCGGTTCGCCCAGGTCTGAACCCATCGGCACACCTTGTTCATAAGCCTTTTCGAGCATGTCCGCGGACGAACACAGGTCATCGTCAAGCCCGAAACCAGCGAAGAACCGCACCGCCATACGAGGGCCCGAGGTACCGAAGACCTCTCGCCGTTTAAGGGCTTCAAAAAGACCGTCTCGGCTGTTTTCTTGGGCCCAGATTCCGGCGATCCCTCCGGGGCTGTCGCTCCAGGTTCCTGCGGTGATGTCGTTGCCGCTAAGGCGCGCTTCGGGCGCCGCATCGTCGGTCCCTTTATGGCCGGCGAAGTTGCGTTCGGACACCGCTCCAGGACTCGCGTTATGGCTGTCGGTGCTGCCGATAATCCCTAGTTTTAAAGAGTTAATGCCCTGGCGCCGGCGGCGTTTTAGCCCTTCGGTCAAGGCGCCTCGGACAAAATCGGTTTGGCTGGCACAGCCCTGAGCGAGCATCCCGAAATTACCGACACTGTCGAGGCAGTCTTCAAAGTCGGCAGGGTGAAGCTTTTCAAAGCCGCAAGCTTAATCGGCGCCGCCTAACGGCGTTTCGAAACCGTTCATACATTCGCTGTCGCCCTTGTGTTGATAGATTTCGATGAGCGGCTCCATGCGCTGCTGCAAGGCCAGGTTTTGCGCGTTCATCTCGCTGCCCTCAAAAGCCGGCGCAAACATGCGTCCGTTACTTAGGTTCGAGTTATGCGGAATCATCAGCACCTCGCAGTTTTCGAGGGCCGAACAGGCCTTATCGACCTGGCTCCAGAGCTGATCTGGCCTTGGCGCCTCAAAAAAGCTGATGGCCTTTTGCGGCACCGAGGCGCTGCGGAAGATGACGTTGCGGTGCAGGTTCGAGACCCCCGCGGCGCTGGTGTACTCATAGCCGATCAGCGAGGTGAAGCGGCAAGCAGAACTTCGGTCGTAGGCCTCCTCGGCGGCATCTTGCACCTCTTTCCAGGCGCTTTGAGCATGAGCAGCGCAATCACCGTCGGGGTCGCGGCACCAGGCAAAACGCTGCGGGTTGGGGTTTGATAATTGAATGCCGAAGTTAAAAGTAGCGCCGTTGGTGCTGCGTAAAGCCGCGCAGGTGGCCGACGCATAGCCGCTGGAACTCTCGTCAAGACAACTCCGCAATTCTCCGAAATATTCCGCATGATCCGTAACAGCGACAAAATCCAAAGGACGTTCAAGGCGGAGTTCGCGACTGGCATTTCCGGCGCTGTCGTAGGGCGGAAGGTGTACCGGTTCGCCGCGCGCAAAAGCATAAGCCTCGGCAGGGCCGGCACGAAGTTGGCTGGAATAGGCGTCGAACGACAACGAGGTGTGAACGTGGAGATCACCCCAATAAACCTGTCGCAAAGGGTGGTTTTCAGAACATGCAGGCCGAGACTCGTGGCGCTCGATGACGTAAGGCTCGTAGTCGGAACAGGCTGCTGCACAGAAAAATATTAAAAGAAGCCGCATCAACTCCCTCCCAATTCGCTGCTGCGCTGCAGCAGCCAAAAAGCCGCCATGGCCCCCGAGCCATAGGCTAGAGCATCACGAGTCCAAGTTTGAGGCAAGGCGCGGCTGCCCAAACGTACCGCGCAGAGCCACAGCAATTGGGCGAGTTCGATGCCCAGGTTGAAGAGCAATACGGCGCCGAGCAACGCCCAGCCACCCAAGCCGGCGCCCGCGAAACCGCTGGCCAAACCGAGCCCGTGAAGCAGCCCAAAAGCGACCAGCAGGCCGTAGGGCGGGCTTTGGCTTTGCTGGCGCAAGGTCTCGTAGGCCATCACCATCAAACTTAGGGCAATGCAGGCCTCGATCGCCGGAATGGAGACGTTGAGCAGGCCAAAAGCGGCAGCGGCGAGGCTTAGGGTATGCCCGGCGGTAAAGGCTAGTGTTGCCCCCAGCAAGGATGAGAAAGCCCTGAAATGAACAGCCAATAGGGCGATGAGCAAGAGGTGGTCCCAACCTAAAAGAAGGTGCCAAAGCCCTCCGAGAAGATGTCCAAGGACAGGGGTTTGAACGAGTTTTTCGGCCTTAAAGTAAATCGTCTTTGCACCCCGACTGAGCCGTTCGACCGCAGGGCGGCTGCGGCTTTCAAGTCGCGCCAAGATGGTCCCTTCATAATTGCCTTGGCGAGAAAAGCTAAGCTGTTCGATGTCTTTTTTACAGCGCCAGCGACTGCTCATATGCAGCGCATCGAGCGTCATCCGCCAGGGCTCGATGATGACGCATCCCGGGCTCGGTAGGGGACGCAGTTGATGCTTCGCCGCCTGCGGATTGAGCGCCAAGGTGACGACGGTTTCATCGCTTTGCGAAAGAGATACGCGAGCCAGTCCCATACGATGTGCTTGAGCCGGAGAGGCCAGTGCGAGAGCAATCAACAGGCCCGCAAATTTCATCGTTCAACCTGATAGCGGGTTTTGAGTTTGCGGAGCCCATCGCTGATCGCTCGAGATTTCGCGTGACGTAGCCAATCTTGGCGCAACTGTTGGGTGATCTCATTCCACTTTGCAGGGCCAGCCGCATCGGTTGCTTGGACGACAAGCAGGTGCAGGCCGAGGGAGGATTTGATAGGGAGCCAGCGTTCGCTGACGCTCATGCCCATCAACTGTCGAGCAAATTTGACGCCAAAGCGTTGAGCCAAACGCGTCTCGCTCTGCCCGACCAAATGATTGCCGTGGGCGAAGGCGTCGCTTTGCACCGTCTCCCCTTTGACCAGCGCATTGGCCGCTAGTTCTCGTTTTCTCTCAGCCTCTTTGCCGCTGAAAAAGTGATGTTCAAAACTGACCCGTTTTGGCTGCTGATAGCGTTCGGCGTAGGTTTTGAGGTGGGCTCGCAGTTCGGTCTCGCTGGGTTCCCGAAGTTGGGCGCTCTCAGCGATGAAAAAACGCATGACTTGAGCCATTCTTCGCCGCAGGATTGGGTCGCCTTTATTCAGGCCCAAGCGCTGCGCCTCGCGCAACAACATCTCGTCTTCGAGCCAGGCATCGAGCGCTGTTTGTAGTGCTTGAGGGCCGCGCTCTCCTTTGCGCTCCAGTTCGCTGCGCAGGCCTTGCAGAAGTTCGTTCGGCACCACGATGATGTTCATCGGCGCCGGCCTGAGCAGCGCATCGGCAGCAAAAATAAGCGAACCGCCGAGCAGAAAGAGAACTAGGGGCTGTCCCACATTTTTCATCATGGTCGAACAATCTCCGCCAGGTGGCTGCGCTTGTGCTTACTTGTAGGCCTTTGCGGGAGAAAAATGAAACGCGTTCTAATTGCTCTTGACCGCGACGCCTGGCGGCGCCGATGCTTCACCTCATGAAAAGTGAAGAAGTTGATTTTTTGATCATCGGCAGCGGCGCCGCCGGCATGGCTGCCGCTCTGCGCGCTCACGACTTGGGCCTGCACACGGTCATCGTCGAAAAAAGCGAACATTTTGGCGGTTCAACGGCCATGAGCGGAGGTGTTTGTTGGTTGCCGAACAACCCGAACATGAAACTGCCAGATAGCGACGCCGAGGCCTTGACCTATCTCCAGAGCATCACCGGTGATGAGGGGGATACGGCGGCTTTGGAAGCTTATATTCAGCAGAGTCAGCGCATGCATGCCTATGTGACCCAGAACAGCCACCTACGCTTTGACCCTATCGATAAGTACAGCGACTATTACCCCGAGAGCCCCGGCGGCAAAGCCGGGGGGCGTTCTAGCGAGTCGCGCCCCTTCGACGGCAGCCGCTTAGGTGCCGAGTTTAAGCGCCTGCGATTACCCCACCCTCAAAGCCAAATCTTGGGTAAATTCGGTATCTCAGCCGAGCAAGCTCATACCCTACTCACGGGCGGCTGGCGCGGTACCGTGTTCATGGCCTGGCTATTTTTGCGTTATCTTCTACGCTTTTTTAAACGTCGCCGTTTTGGCCGCGACACCTTTTTGTATGCGGGTAACGCTTTAGCGGGGCGTCTACGCTTATCCCTTCTCGATCGTGGTCTTGAGCTGCGCTACGGGCAGGGTTTAAAGAGTCTGATCATCGAGCAAGGCAGGGTACTTGGGGCGTGCATCGAGGGACCCGACGGGCTGTACGAAATCCACGCAAAAAACGGCGTGCTTCTGGCTGCCGGCGGCTTTGCTCGTAATGCGGCGATGCGCTCGCAGTATGGCCCGCAGCCGAGCAGCAGCGAATGGAGCGCCGCGAGTCCGTATTCACAGGGCGAGGGTATCCAAGCTGGTGCCCAGGTTGGTGGCGCCTTGGCGCTGATGGACGAGGC
>JAPKCE010000141.1 GCA_028823075.1 Myxococcota bacterium | reverse complement strand
CGGCGCCGCTTTGCTGCTCCCCGAACTAGGCTTCAACCGTTTCAAGCCCGCCTTGCGCCGCGCCCAAAGGATTGCCAATGGCTGAACTCTTAGGTCTCTTTCCCGACGCGCTCATCGACAGCGCCAATTTTGCCAAACTCTACTCGCGCCTAGCTTTGGACCTATTTTTTACGGCACTCGTGGTGCTCGGCGTGTATGTTCGCCGCTACGGTAAAACCGAGTTCATCTTCACTTATTTCATGTTCAATGTGATCACTTTTGGGCTCTGTTTCTTGCTGCGAAAAGTCAAAGTGGACATGGGTTTTGCGCTGGGGCTTTTCGCTGTCTTTGGCATCTTACGCTACCGCACCGAGCAGATTCGCACCCGCGACCTAACCTACCTCTTCGTGGTCATTGGCCTGGCGATTCTCAACGCCGTGGTGAACACAAGTGTGAGCGTTGCCGAACTGTTGTTGCTCAACGGCACCATCGTTCTGCTTGCCTTCATTCTGGAATTCACCCCCGCTTTGCGGCGCGACCAAGCGCGCAGCGTACTGTATGATAATCTCGAGTTGTTGCGCAGCGGCGACGAGGCCGCGTTAATCGCCGATTTGACCCAACGAAGCGGCCTGCAAGTGGCGCGCTACAAAATTGAAGATGTGGATCTGCTGCGCGACACCGTTCGTCTAACCGTGTACAGCAACGCCCCAAAATAATGCGTCCGCTAGGGGTTTTTGTCATCGCCGCAGTTGGGCTTAGCGCGCCGGCCGAGGCAGCAGATGTTCAGCTTTGGAACGAGGTTGAGGTGTCGCTTCGGCCCTTAAAGAAACTCGACTTGAGCCTGAGCGAACAACTTCGTTTGGACCGCGATTGATCGCGCCCAGGTTCCATTATTAGTGAAGCCTCTGGCGATTGGTCGGCGCTTCCATGGCTGAGCGCAGGCCTGGCGACGCGCTACGAACTTGAAACCAGCAACAAAGGCAAAAAGCGCCCAGCTTGGCGTCTGGCTGCTGACCTCGGGCTGCAAAAAAAGCTCACATGGGTTCGACTTAGCTACCGCCTGCGCCTGCAACACCAATGGAAACAGAAAAACAGTGGGGTGAAGGGGCGTTGGGGGTTGCGCCACAAACTTCGCGCCCGCTGGAGCAACAAAACGCCGGTGAGTCCAAGTCTAAGCGTCGAATTGTTCACCCGTTTCGACCAAGGTTTACCGCGCCAATTGCACAAATTCCGCGGCACCTTGGCGACGCAGTACAGAATTAGTAAAAGACATCGGCTGCGGCTATTTTTGCGCCTGCAACAGCCCATCGCCGAACCGGAGCTCGAACAACAACGCATCATCGGGCTGGCCTATCAGCACCGCTTTCGACGCTAAGGTTTCGATTTTTTACCGATGGCGAAAAGTTCTGCCTATGGCTTTATTGCGACCACCATCCGAGGATATTCGATGAAGTTTTTAGCCCTTTTGCTTCTCCTTAGCGCCTGTAGCGAAGCGCCCGTTGACAACAACCAAGACGCCGATGCGGGGCCGCTCGGCGGCGACGATGCGGGTCAGAATCTTGTGGCCGACGCCGGTCCACGGCCCGCCATTTTGGGCGGCGATCGACCGGTTTCGGTTCTTTACCCCGACGATTATGACGCCAGCCAAACCTGGCCTTTGATCATGGTTTTACATGGCTACAGCGCATCGGGGACCATCCAGAATGGCTACCTGGGCGTTAGCGCCCGCGGCTCGGCGAACGGGTTTATCACGCTTGCCCCAGACGGAAACCGAGATCTCGGCGGAAACCGCTTTTGGAACGCCACCGAGGCCTGTTGCGATTTTGCCGGCAGCGGTGTGGACGACCTCGGATACCTCACCGGCCTCATCGACGAAGCGATCGAACGACTCCATGTCGACCCTCAGCGCGTCTACTTAGTCGGCCATTCAAACGGCGGCTTTATGGCCAACCGAATTGCCTGTGACGCAGCCGATAAAGTGACCGCCGTGATGAACATCGCCGGGGCTGGATTCTTGGATGAGACGCGTTGTCAGCCGAGTCGCTCGGTTGGCTACATTCAAGTCCATGGCACCTTAGACAACACCATTAACTACAACGGTGGAACCTTCCAAAGCGGTGTCTCTTACCCAGGCGCCGAGACCATGGCCGAGCGCTGGCGCGGCCTCAACTCCTGCCCTGATGGCGAGCCTCGGTCTCGCCCGTTGGACCTCGATGCGGCCGTCCCAGGCGATGAGGCGAACGTACAGAGTTGGAACGATTGCGAGGGCGGAGCCGACGTGCAGTTATGGACGCTAACCGGCGGCGGCCATGTGCCGAATTTTACGAACACCTTCCGCGATGAACTCGTGGCGGAACTGCTGGCTTATTTGGGACGCTGAGAAACAACCGGCCAAACGCTAAGGGCAGGCCTGTGTCGGACCTACGGCGATGCATGTGGGCTGCTCCCGGTCAGCGCGATCCAGCACACCGAGTTGACCGTTCTGGTTGCTGCCCCAAGCCATGAATTGGCGAGGGTTGGTTGCCGCGAAGACCGTTTGGCTGCGCGACCCACTGCCGAACCAAGAAACCGTCAAGTCTGGGATCCGGGAAAAGTAGCTGCGCTGGTCGCCGGGGCCTTGACCTAATTGGCTATGGTCGTTTTTTCCTGCGCACCAAACCGAGCCTTGCTCGTCACGCAAACAACTCACTCGATTGCCACCAAACAGCTGCGAAGGACGAACCCCGGCTTGAAGTTGCACCTGTTGCGCTGTCGATTTCAGGGGCGCATCGGTGCCGATGCCGAGTTGTCCGAAACTGTTGTCACCCCAGCACCAAAGTCGCTTGTCTCGGTCGATAGCGCAGTTTTGATAGCCACCGGAGGCGATTTGCACCACCGGTGGCAGGTCGACGCGTAGCGGCCGAACACTGTCTTCCACAGCGTCATTGCCCAATTGTCCGAGTTCCCCTTGTCCCCAACAATAAACCGCACCCAAACCATCCAAGGCACAAACATGGTAGCCACCGGCGCTTATCTTTAACACCCCAGTTAGGCCGCTCACGGGTGCCGGCACAGGCGATGTCGCATTATCGCCCCGACCCAGGCTGCCGCGCGTATTGTGGCCCCAACACCAAACCGTACCGTTGGCTAAACGAGCACAAGCGAACCAATCGCCACCAACCACCTGCACAGCACCGCTAACACCCGGGACAGCAACGGGCTGGGTCTGTACCTGACAACCCTCGATAGCGCCGTTTCCTAAGGCACCGTGGGCACAATCCCCCCAACATAAAACAGCGCCGAGTTCGTCAACCGCGCAGTTCGCTTCGGCCATCGAAGCAACATCAATGAAGTTCCCTGGAACCTGCACAAAGCCCTCGCGAGCTTCCTGGCTCCCATCACCGAGTTGACCTTTGGTATTAGCGCCAGCGCAGTACAGGCTGTTTTTCACCCGCAAACAACTCTGACGATGGCCGCCGCTAGCGCTCGTGGGCCAACGGCAAGCCATGCAATCGTCATCATCGCTGTCGTTGCCATCATCGCAATCCTCACCCGGCTCAAGCTCTTGATTCCCGCAGATCGGCACGATCGCTTGGGGGCCAGCATCCACGAGAAGACCACTGTCGAGGGCAGGAAGCCCAGCATCGACGCTTGGCGCAGCGCCATCAAGAAGCGGCAAACCTGCTTCGAGGCTGCCCGCATCAACCGTTTGTTGTTCAGAGATTTGGCACATCCCCTGAACGCAAACCAAAGGTGCCCGACAAACCGATTCACAAGATACAGGTTCCGGAATCAGCGCCGAACACCCGCTAAGCACGACAAATACAGCACCAAATGCGCGCATCATGACGCTCCCAATAAATAGCGATTCCAAGTGACGATGCCGGTGCTGGGGCCGATGCACAAGACAGCTTGCTTGCTCGCAAAGCAAAATTGGTAAACTGCAAGACTTGGGGGTGGTTCGTGGGGCGCTTGTCGATTGGGCTTGGGTTGTTGTTGGCTGTTGGATGCAGCGCTCCAACTGCGCGCCCTTTAGAAATCTTTGTTGCCTCATCGATGGGTCGGGTAGTTGGCGAGCTCATCCATGCCTTTGAGGAGCAGCATGAGGGCCTCGCCTTTCGGCTCAACGTGGCTGGAAGCCAAGTGCTTCGGATGCAGATCGAACAAGGTGCCGTGGCCGACGTTTACATCTCGGCAAACCCCGCTCACGCCGACGCTTTACATCGCTCTGGCGAGCTGGAAACACCGAGAGTTATCGCTCACAACCACCTTGCGCTGATCCAGCTTTCTGGAAACCGCCCCCTCCTGACCTGGGCTACTTTAGGGCGCGCAAAGTCGCTCGTGATCGGCAGCCCGGAGGTGCCAATAGGCGCCTACACCGACGCCTTGTTCCAGCGCGCCCGCAAACGCTTTGGCGACCACTACAAACCCGGTCTTGCGGTTGTTTCCCGCGAGGAAAATGTCGGCATTTTACGCGCTAAGGTTCTCCTCGGTGCGGCTGGGGCTGCGGTTGTTTATCGATCGGATGCGCTAGGCTTCAAGGAATTGCTCTCCTTGCCTTTACCCAAGGAACTCGATGCAAAAACGCGATGCGTCGCCGCAGAACTAACCGGGTCGAACCACAGTCAAGCCGCTACTTTTATTGGGTTTCTTAGCAGTGAGAAAGCTTTGCTCATCTTCCAAGCCCACGGTTTTGAGTTGCCCCAATGAAGACTAAACTCAACCCCTTCTTAATCGCCGGTTTGCCGCTGGTGCTGTTGCTTTGTTTACCGGCGCTTGGCTTGGTGACTGCTTTTTCACCGGCGCTTTTAGTGGAAAAGATCGGCGATCCGTTGGTGCGTTCCGCCTTGGCTCTTAGCCTGCGCAGTTCGGCTCTATCGCTGACCCTAATCCTGCTCTTTGGTACACCGCTTGCGTGGTGGCTGGCCCAGCGACCGGAGCGCAGCGCCTCCTCCCTGCTGATCGATCTGCCGATGGTGCTGCCACCAGCGGTTACCGGACTCGCCTTATTGATGGTCTTTGGGGCTCAAGGCTTGTTGTCCGGCGCCGGCTCCGTGGCGTTTTCCTTTGCCGCGGTGGTCATCGCCCAAACCGTCGTCGCGGCACCGTTTTACTTGCAAGCCGCGGCTGCTTCTCTGCGCAGTATCGATCAGCAGCAACTGCTCGCCGCTCAAAACTTGGGCAGCGCGCCGATCGCAGTCTTCATGCGCATCGCCTTGCCGCTAGCCTTGCCCGGTTTGGTCAACGGCGCGGCTTTGGCCTGGGCCCGCGCTCTAGGCGAATTTGGTGCTACCCTACTCTTCGCCGGGAACCTTCCCGGACGCAGTCAGACCATGCCTTTAGCGATCTATTCGACTTTGCAAAGCGACGTTAACGCCGCTCTAGCGCTGGCTTTTATTTTGGCGTTTATGGCCTTGGCTTTGTTGTTGGCGCTGCGCCTAGTGCCCAAGCTCTTTAGTCGGCCTTAGGACGCACTACGAACTCGCCCATCATGCCAAGTTCCGCATGTTCCGCGATATGACAATGCACCATCCAGCGACCTGGATTGTCCAAATAAGCGAGAATGGAAATGCGCTCCATTCCCGGTAGCAACACAGTGTCTTTGAGACCAGGGAACTGGGTAATCCCGCGTCCGTCCGACAAAACCTCGAACCATTGACCATGCAGGTGGAAGGGGTGTTCTGGGCCGACTTTATTGACCAAGTTAATCTTGACCGTTTCGCCTTCGTTGAAGGTGAAGATGGGGCCATCCATCCAATGGGCTCTGCCGTTGATTTGCCAAACCAAGCCGCGCTCGGGGTCATTGACGGCACTGAATTCCAAGGTCACTTCACGGTCTACGACGCGGCTGGTCCTAGGTTGGGTCAAGGGCAAAGCGACG
>JAPKCE010000140.1 GCA_028823075.1 Myxococcota bacterium | reverse complement strand
GTGTCTTCCATGGGGCGGTCGAACAACCAGTAGGCGATACCCAGCGCGATAAAGTTTTTGCAGCGATCGGCTTCGCGCCTGCCGAGTCCAGCTTCTTTGCCGATCTCGGTGGCCATGACGGAGAGCGAGGCGCGGTGCAAACGGTAGTCGTTCATGAGCACTTCGGCGTCGAGAGGGTTGGTCTCGTAGCCCGCTTTTTCGAGGTTTCGTTTGGTGAAGGCGTCTTCGTTGACGATCAATAAACCACCAGGCTTAAGGTCGGCTAAGTTGGTTTTTAATGCCGCAGGGTTCATCGCCATGAGCACGTCGGGTTGGTCGCCGGGGGTGCGGATGTCTTCAGCCGAAAACTGTAACTGAAAGCCTGAGACGCCGAACAGAGTTCCCGCAGGGGCGCGAATCTCGGCCGGGTAATCGGGTAGGGTGGCAAGGTCGTTACCTAGGGCTGCGGTGGTTGCGGTAAACTGCGAACCGGTGAGCTGCATGCCATCGCCAGAATCGCCGCAAAAGCGCACGACAGCACTTTTTAGGGGGCGCCGGTTGGTGGTCATAAAATCTCCTGTCGAGCTCAGATTAAGCGCTCGCGGGGGCGCTATAACGGTTTACCTGCGCGAAGACCACCACCGACACACAGCATTTTTTGCGATACTAAAGCGCTGGTAAAATGCGCGGTAATGGCGCTAATCGGCGCTTATGAAGCTAGCCAATTGCCAGGACAACCTCCTCGTTTGGGGTGATAATTTACAGGTCATGCGCGCCTTGCAAGCGGGTTATTCGCAACGCTTTGCGCTGGCCTACCTCGACCCGCCTTACAACACCGGCTCGCGCAAGGCTGGCGCCTATGACGATTCGATGTCCTCCAGCGGTTGGCGTGAATTTTTCGGCGAACGCTTGTTGGCGCTTTGGCCTCTGATGCGCCCCGATGCTGTGGTCATGATTCAGATCGACGAGCGGGAATTGGGCAGTGTGTTGATGATTCTAGAGCGTCAAGAACGTCGGATTATCAATCATGTCGTTGTTAAGATGAGCGAGCTTAGTGGTGTTAAGATGAACCACGCTGCGTCTCGCTTACCCAAGCTCAAAGAGCACCTGCTCATCGTTGCTGTTGGGCCGGATTCGCTGCTTTGTAACCTGCGTTTGCCTAAGACTCCTGCGAGCCTTGTGCGCTATTGCAAATATTACACGCAGGTGCTGCTCAATCGAGATGATGATGTTAGCGCTTGGCAGTTGCAGCCGGTGCGCCAAGCGGCGGCCGAGCTTTGGGGTTGGGAGCCTGGAGTCGAGGGGGCAGAGGCTGCCCTTTTGGCACTCAAGATCGAGCATTCTAAAAGCTTAGTTTATCGCACGAACAATGCTTTTGTGGCCGCCGACAAGGGTCGGGGAATTCGCCCTTTAACTTCACCTCAAGGCCGCCAATATATCGCCTGGGACGACAAGCAGATGCTCTTCTTGAGCGATCATCTCGACGAGCCCTTGGGCGATCTCTGGAGCGATTTAAGCACCATCAATTTGAACAAAGAGGGCGGCGTGGCTTTTCGCCATTCAAAAAAACCGGAAAAGTTGCTGGAGCGCTGTTTGCAGCTCTCGACTCAGCCAGGTGATTGGATTCTAGACCCTTTTGCTGGCTCGGGAACCAGCGCTGCGGTGGCGATCAAGATGCAACGCCGTTTTGTGACCATCGAGCTTGGCGACCATGCTCAGACGGTGACTCGTAAGCGCCTCGATGGCTTGGGGGATTTCCGCTTCCTAAGGTTTACTCCTTAGTCGATCTCGGAAACCGCCATCATTTGCAGTTGTTCCATGGCTTCTTGAGCCCAGTCGTCGCTCAGCGGTTCGAGCAGTTGTACGACGATTTGGCGCAAGGGTGCGAGATCGGTCCAGCAGTGGTTGGCGACGAAGCGCAGGTGATTTGACGGGACTTTTCCCGGGCGGGCGAGAAGCTCGCGACAACTCGCGCAGAGCAGTAATAAAGTATCGAGCTCAGGCGCTTTGTCGGGGTTCGTTTCGTGGGCTCGGCAATCGTCGCGTTTGTCGCAAAGTTCACAGGAACGCCCGGCGCGGCGCGCCAGGTCCTTGCCGAGCAGGTTGACCGCATCGACATGGGCTTTGTGTTTTTGTTTTCCTTTGGCCATCAAAATAACCTTCGCTAGTTAAGCAAGACCTCTGCGCTGAGCAGGTCAAAAGGGGGGATCGTGACGCTGAAGGTTTCACCATTATCACGGCTGCAAACCAGAGCGCCACGCATCATGCCCGACGGCGTGCTCAACGGGCAGTAGCTGGTGTATTCAAAGGCCGCCGAGGGCGGAAGCCAAGGGGTGGCACCGATGATCCCTTCACCCTCGATCTCTTCGGTCTCGCCGACAGCGTTGGTGATGATCCAGTGGCGCCGCTGGACTTTTGCGGCAAAGGGACCCTGGTTGATAATGCGCACGCGGTAGGCAAAAAACCAACGTTTGGCGCTTGGGTCGGAATGTCCGGCAAGGTAATGGGCATGGACGCTAATCTCTAGGCCTGAATCGCTCATCTTATCCTCGGTTTTGGTGGTGAAAGGCGTCTAGCTCAGCAAGGCCTGGTACGTTACCTTTTTCGCTGCCTCTTTTCATCCTTCGCTTAGCCGCCTAACGAGACAGGGCGCCGCTGACTTTGGCGCCAGGGAGTTTTGGTGAAGCCCAAACATATCTCGATTCGTATTGAACAATGTCTAACTTTGTCGCGTGCGAGCAATTGCCCGAGGCGTAAATTTGGCGCCATGCTGGTTGAGCCGAAGTCGAATGTGGTGCTCGCCGATGGCTACAACGGCGGGCCGCGAGGCGGCGGCCGGCTTTGCGGCGGTGAGGTCTGCAATCGTGATCTGCAAAAGGTTGAGTCCGGCACGCGCATGGAGATTGGCTGCCATCATGCGGAATCGAATTTGATCTGCAACGCGGCGCGTAACGGAGTGCGTACGTTGGACGCCTGGCTCATCGTCACCGGTGAACCTTGCATGATGTGCGCAAAACTCATTCATCAC
This sequence comes from Myxococcota bacterium, assembly GCA_028823075.1. GTDB lineage: Bacteria > Myxococcota > UBA4151 > UBA4151 > UBA4151 > CACGMS01. The sequence continues at coordinate 2,836 of JAPKCE010000140.1, read as the reverse complement.
AGTGGCATCGCCAAAGTGCTGATCGTCGACGGCGGTTATGCCGGCGCCAACGGGGTCGACTATTTGACCGCACACGGGGTTGAGGTGGAGCCGCATGAAGGGCCGAAGGATCCTCGGGCGAAACAGTGAAACCTGCTTGGGTTCCGCCTCGGGTCGGCGCTCAAACTCGGGCTTTATTTGAGGATTTTAGGCGGGGTGAGGCTCAACTCTGCGATTTGTACCCGTACTATGATTTGGCGCTGTCGCATCAATTGGCGGCACCGCTGGCTGGCATGGCATCGAAGCGCGGTGAATCTCTGCCTGAGCCGTGGGCCCAGCGTTTGCGCTCGGTGCGTATTCAGAATTTAGCTTTCGAGCCGGCGCTCGCCGAACTCAGCGAGATTCTCAACAGCTTTGGTTTTCCCTGGTTGGCTGCCAGGGGCGCAGCAAGGCTAGCTGATCCCGTTCTTCCTGAGCGCCTTTGCGGCGACGTGGACTTGTACATAAAAGCGAGTCACTGGCCGGATTTCGCAGCGGCTCTGTGCGCCGAGCCTGGTTTTGCTGTTGACCCTCAGCGCGGCGACAAAAACCGCAGCACACGGCATATTCTAATGAATCGCGGGCTTCGCATCGAGCTCGACGTTCATTTGGCGCCGAGCCCCTTTCACGCCGAGGGGCACGAACTGCAAGAGCGCCTGCTTGCAGGGCGCGTTTCGCAAGCGAGCGGCCTGTTCGTACCTTCGCCCGAAGATGATTATGGCATCGCCTTGATCGAGGCCTTAATCGAGGCCCCAGCCAACCGTTTACGGAGGATTTGGGAGCTGGAAGCTTTGCAACAGCGACTCAGCCCTGAGCAAGAGCGCAAGGCCTGTCGCAGGTTTGCTTTGCATCGCTACGCCCGAGGCTTTCCGGCGCAAATCCTCAAACATTTGCAGGGGCGTTTGCTGATGCGTAATTCCGAGCAGTTGTTGGTGCGCTACGGCGGCCTATTGGCCCTGCTCGGCGGCAGTCGTCGCCCTTTTAAACAAAGCACTAATTCGTTGGCGATGATGCTGCGACGTTTTCGTGCGTGATGGGCGCTCAACCCCATTTAGCCCAGCTTAGGGCGCCGGCAAGGTGAAGCCGTAGTGGGTGCCCGAGCGCTCCAGCCAGAACATGCCGTTGGCTTCGGAAAAGCTGTAGTTGGAGCCGGCATTAAGGCTGAGTTCGAACTGAGCCAGGCGCTGGCCGCTGCGGTTCCAGCGTGAGATCACGTTAGTGCTCAGGGTGTAATAATAGCCGCCGAGCACGGCGAGAGCTCGGCCGCCACTGGCGTCGGTAAGTGCCACCGTATCTTGGAAAACACCTTGAGCGTTCCAGCGGTTGACCACATCATTGTCGATCGCAACGTATTGTTGCTCGGCGGCGTCAAAGACCACCGCAGATTGGCTGTCGAGGTTGCCGCCATTAAGGGTCACCAGATCGGACCAGGACCACGTATCTTGAGCCAGTTGCTTGATAACTCTGCTGTTATAGCCCCGGGCGAGGACAGGGCCCTGGCCGGCAACCGCGGTGAAGATGCTGCGGTAATCCACCGACAAAGCTCGGGTGAAGAGGACGCCGCCATCGGCCGATTGTGCCACCAGGCGCTCGCCGTTCGAGCTGCCGCCCGAGCAGGACCAGTAGCGGCTGCCGTCGTAGGTCACGCCCATCGCCGTCGTCCCTGCTTCGTTAGTAAAGGAGAGGGTCGGTTCAATCGGGCCGATTTCACAGGCGTTGTTGCAAGCGTCGTTGTTGACCTGGTTACCGTCGTCGCAAGCTTCTTCGCCAGCGTGCACGAAGCCGTCACCGCAGCTAGCGGTTTGGCAGCTGACACAGGCGTCCGTGTCAAGTTCGTTACCGTCGTCGCAAGCTTCGCCAGCTTCGATGAGTTCGTTGCCGCAATGCGGAATGGCGATGGTGATCGCGGGCCCGTCACCGCATTGGATGGTCAGGGTACCGTCACCGTTGTTGGTGGCGGTGCAACCAACGCCGTTGGTGCCGTTTTCGCCGTTTGCACCATTTTCGCCGTCAGCGCCGTTTTCGCCGTCAGCACCATTTTCGCCGTTTGCGCCATTTTCGCCGTCAGCGCCGTTTTCGCCGTTTGCACCATTTTCGCCGTCAGCGCCGTCAGCGCCGTTTTCGCCGTTTTCGCCGTTTTCGCCGTCAACGCCGTTGGCTCCGTCTGCGCCATTAGCACCATCGGTACCGTTGGTGACGGTGAAGGGCTCGCTGCCGGGGCAGGTGATGGTGTAGGTGCCATCGCCATTGTCGACGGCCTGGCAGGGGTCGGCGTCGCTACCGTTGCTGCCATCGTTGCCATTGTGCAGGGTGATGGGCTCGCTGCCGGGGCAGGTGATTGTGAAGGTGCCGTCGTCGTTGGCGCTAGTCTGACAACTCTGTCCGTCGACGCCGTTTGTACCGTTGGTTCCGGCGCAGGCGCCCAGGGAGAAGAGGCAGAGTAACCATAGGGAAGAGAAAGATTTCAAGGGGGGCTCCGGTTTGGGCTGTGAGCGGTTGAACTAGAGACTGCTTTAGATATTTTCAAGGTGCTGGAGGCTTTTGGGTCATAATTTGCCGCGGCCCTAGGTCTTAACTCGGTCGGCCGGTCATTGCTCTGTTTTGGCAAAACAGTGGGTTCGATAAGGGGGGGCGGTTCTGGCTTTATCGCGTCTGCTCGCGCTCCCAGACCAAAGCAAAAATTAGCATGTCCTCGTATCACCGTTGACAGCACCAAATCGGCTACGTAGGTGGGCGACGGTTGATGCCCAGTAGCTCAGCTGGTTAGAGCGGGTGACTGTTAATCACTAGGTCCGGGGTTCGAATCCCTGCTGGGCAG
>JAPKCE010000139.1 GCA_028823075.1 Myxococcota bacterium | reverse complement strand
CTGAGTTGCCACCTTGATCTGCCTTTCGATCGTTTCCCTGGAATTGGCGGGGTGCGGATGCCTCTTGGTCAGACACCCTGGGGCGAAGAAGCCACATGCTTCATTTCGTGCAGTTCATTGAGCGCCACATTGCTCAATTTGGGTTCTGTTTCCGGGAGCAATAACGCTCCTTGCTATAGCGAGTTCCGAGCCTCGACTATTCAACCCCGCTCCAGCGCCGGTTGTGATTATCTTCGCAGCAAAAAACCAAGCGTCACTTCTTGTTGCGGCCGCCCGATCGCTTTGCTAGGGCGCCCCGCCCACGGCATTTGGTCCTGGGAAAAACATATCCTCGCACCACCATTTCGGTGGTGCCGTGAGTCCGGGAGGAGATCTTAAATGATCCGGGAATACGAAACGGTCTGCATTCTTGACCCCGAGTTGGAAGAGGCAGGCAACCTGCAACCTCTGCTCGAGCGCATTGAAAGCGGAATCTCGAAGGCTGGTGGCACTCTGCTGAGCGCCGACCACTGGGGCAAGCGCAAGCTGGCCTATGAAATCAACAAAAACAATCGCGGTTACTACGTGATCGAAAACTTCCTGGGCGATAAATCCACGGTGGTGACCCTTGAAAAGGGGCTGCGCATCATGGACGGCGTCTGGCGCTTTCTGACCATTCAGATCGGCGATATCGAAGACCCAGAAGCGCGCATCGCTGAAGCCAAGCTCGCTGCCGAGACGGCCGAAGCTGCCGCAGTTGCCGCCAAGGCTGAAGCCGAGGCCAAGGCTGAAGCTGCTGCCAAGGCCGATGCCGCTGCCAAGGCTGAAGCTGCTGTTAAGGCCGCTGCTAAGGCTGCTGCTGCTCCGGTTGAAGCTGCTGAAGAAGCTGCTCCGGTTGAAGCTGCCCAAGAAGAAGCCGCCGAAGAAGCGGTTGTGACCGAACCCGAACCCGAAGCAGAAGAGGCTGTTACAGCCGCTGCCGATGAGGAGAAAACCGATGGCTAAGGAACGTCGCGGGGGGCCGCGTAACCGCTCCAAGAAATGTCCCTTTGAGAGCGATCCCAGTCTGATCATCAGCTACAAGGATGTTAACCTCCTTCGTCGCTACATCACCGAGCTCGGCAAGATCATGCCGGCGCGCGTCTCTGGTGTCAGCGTCAAGGCTCAGCGCAAGCTCGCGACGGCAATTAAGCGGGCTCGTCAGCTCGCTCTTCTGCCCTACGCGGGTCAGCAGAACTAGGAGGCTGTCATGCAAATCATTCTTCAACGTGACGTGCCGAATCTCGGACTCGTCGGCGAAGTCGTCACCGTCAAGTCGGGCTATGCTCGCAATTTCTTGGTCCCGCAGGGCTTAGCCTTAGTCGCTAACCCGAAGGCCGTGCGTCATTGGGAGCATGCTCAGCAGCTCACCGAGCATGCCAAGCGCAAGGCTGCCAGCGAAGCTCAAGGCCAAGCAACGTCGCTTAACGGTGTCGATTTGACGTTCCCAGTGCGCGTAGGCGCCCAGGACAAGTTGTTTGGGTCCATCACCAATCGCGACATCGCTCGCGCTTTGGTTGCGCTCGGGCATCCCATCGACTCGCGGCGTATCGTAATGGACGAGCCCATCAAGGCCTTGGGCGTGTTCCAGGTGCCGATCAGGCTCACCGCCGGCGTCGTCGCCGAGGTCAAAGTATGGGTCGTCGCCGACCGCACACTCGAGCCCGAAATTGTTGAAGCTCCCGTTGAAGAGGTGGTCGAAGCAGCCGCCGAATCCGACGAAGAGATCAGCGAAGAATATTCCGAGGAAAGCGTCGAAGCCTAGGCTTTGGTCGCTGTGATCCGAACGAACGGACGTCCTTGTGGCGTCCGTTCGTCGTTTTGGGTTTTTCGTAAGTTTTTCGGTGTTAACCCCTGTTAAAACATCGAGATTAAAGGTTGAAAACAGGCCGTTGACGCTCCCAGAAGTGGGTGCTAGCTGGCCGGCGCCTAAGGGGAGAGGACGACCGACCTATGTACTTGTCGACCGTTGGTATTCTCGTAATTGCTGTAATCTTTTTTGGGTTACTGTTTCTGCTTACGCCTTGGCTTTATCGCCCTTATTTGGACCTTCTCGAGGCGCGTGAAGCCCTCGAAGACCCAAGCGCAAGCGCTGCTGGCTCGGAAGCGGTTGACCGTTTGTCACAGCGTCTTTCGTCGCAGTGGAGCGAGGCTCGAGCTGAAGTGCTCAACGAGGCTTCAAAGCAGCGTCTCGAGACCAGGGCAGCAGCCCAGCTTGCTATCGACGACGCGAAGTCGGCTCTGGCTGCTGGTGCCGTTACCGAAGAAGCACAACTGCAAGCTACCGTCGACGCTGCGAGCGCAGCGCTTTCCGCTGATGTCGACAGCCTCGCCGGTGAATTGGTGACCAAGGCTTTGGGACGGAGCGTCTGATGCGTAAGATCCTCGCTCTGATCGTGTTTCTGCCCGCTACCGCGCTCGCCTCTTCTGCGCCGTCAAGCGGCATTAACTGGTTCACAATCGGTGATCCTCACAAATTGGCCATGGGTTGGTTCATTCTCAACTTCGTGATTTTTGTCGCTGGCCTAGCGTTTGTCATCAAGGGTCCTATTTTACAAAAGGTGCGTGCTCGCGCTGATCGTTTCGAGGATCTGCTCAACGCCAGCGAACGCGCTCGTGAGGCGGCTGAAAGTCGCCAAGCCGAACTGCAGGCAAAACTCGACGGCTTGTCGCTCGAGATCGACGATCTTCGCAATAATTCGCTGGCCAAACTGAGCCATGAAAAAGAACTGATTATCGCCTCGGCGGAGCTTGAGATTAAGCGCATGCAAAAGAACGCCGAGATCGCTCTCGAGCGTCAGCGCGCTGCTGCGGAAACGCAGTTGACAGCAGACGCCGCCCGTTTGGCGATCGCTGCTGCGGGTCAGCGCGTAGCGCAGCTTGTCGACAGCAGCGACCAGGTGAGGCTCAGCGATGAGTTCGTCGTCAATATGGAGGGCGAGGCATGATTCCCGCAGCCATCTCCTTACGTTACGCTCGCGCCCTGGTTGGGCTTGCCGACGAGGGCGGCCGTCTCGAAGCGGTCGCCGACGGACTGTCGCAGTTGAGTGCTCTTTGCGAGCAGCATCACGACCTGCGTTTGTTGATTCGTCATCCGAGCTTTTCAATCGCTCAGCGCAGCGCCATTTTTAACGATTTGATTAGCCGTTTGGACCTTGATCATCTGCTTCGCCCCTTCGTCGGCCTGGTCGTCGAAAAGGGTCGCTTGTTGGCGCTCTCGGCGATCTCGGAATCGGTGCAAAACCTCACCGATGAGAAGCTCGGGCGCATGCGCGCTCAAGCGGTTAGCGCTGTGGTTATGACCGCTGCGCAATTGGCCTCGGTTACAGCGGCGCTCGAGAAACGCGCTGGGTGTCGGGTTCTGCTCGAGACAAGCGTTGATGCAAGCCTGATTGCAGGTTTGCAGGTGCAGCTCGGTCACGAGCTTTTGGACGGTACAGTAAAAGGGCGACTCGATCGTCTTGGGCAACAACTTTTAGCAAAGTGACGGGTCCTCGACCCGGGAGATAGTGACCATGGAACTTCGCGCAGAAGAGATCAGCCGAATCCTCAGAGATCAGATCGCAGACTTCGACCAGACGGTTGAGGTTTCCGAGACCGGAAGTGTGCTCAGCGTCGGTGACGGTGTGGCTCGCGTGTACGGCCTGGACAAGGTGATGGCCGGCGAGTTGGTCGAATTCGCCAACGGTGTCATGGGCCTCGCCCTTAACCTCGAAGAGGATAACGTCGGCATCGTCATTATGGGCTCCGATTTCAACATCCGCGAGGGTGACATCGTTAAGCGCACCGGCACGATCGCCGATGTGCCCGTTGGTCCCGAACTGCTCGGTCGCGTCGTCGACGGGCTTGGCAACGTCATCGACGGCAAAGGCCCAATCGGTGAAAAGAAGCGCAGTCAGATCGAGATTAAGGCTCCGGGTATTATTGCTCGTAAGCCCGTTCATGAGCCGATGCAGACCGGCCTCAAGGTGATTGACGCTTTGGTGCCGATCGGCCGTGGACAACGCGAATTGATCATCGGCGATCGTCAGACCGGCAAGACGGCAGTGGCCATCGACGCCATCATCAACCAAAAGCATACCGGCGTGAAATGCATCTACGTCGCCATCGGCCAAAAGCGTTCGACGGTGGCCCAGGTTGTCGAAAAGCTACGCCTTAACGGCGCTCTCGATTACACCACTGTGGTCGCTGCTTGTGCTTCGGACCCTGCACCCATGCAGTTCCTGTCGGCCTACACCGGCTGCGCCATGGGTGAATATTACCGCGACAACGGTGAGCATGCGCTGATCGTCTACGATGATCTCAGCAAGCAAGCGGTAGCCTATCGCCAAATTTCGCTGCTGCTGCGTCGCCCTCCGGGTCGCGAAGCTTATCCTGGCGATGTGTTTTATCTGCATAGCCGCTTGCTCGAGCGTGCCGCTAAACTCAGCGATGATCTCGGTGGAGGCTCGCTAACGGCTTTGCCGATTATCGAGACGCAGGCTGGCGATGTCTCTGCCTACATTCCGACCAACGTGATTTCCATCACCGACGGTCAGATCTTCCTCGAAGCTGACCTCTTTAACTCAGGTGTTCGCCCGGCGATTAACCCCGGTATTTCGGTGTCTCGTGTGGGTGGCGCTGCGCAGAAGAAGATCATGAAGAAGATCTCGGGTACCTTACGGCTTGAGCTTGCTCAGTTCCGCGAACTCGCGGCCTTTGCGCAGTTCGGTTCGGATTTGGACAAGGCGACTCAGGATCAACTGGCTCGTGGTGAGCGCTTGGTCGAGACGCTCAAGCAGGGCCAGTACAAGCCTCAGCGCGTGGGCATTCAAGTTGTCTGCATCTTTGCAGCGACCAGTCGCGAAACTGCAGATTCGCCCGATAGCTTTGTCCGCTCGGTCGAGACGAAGAACATCGTTTCTTTCATGGAAGCACTCGAAGCCTCGCTCGAAGAGAACAACTTATCGCTTCTCGAAGAGATCGAAGAGGTGGGTGAGTTGACGGTCGATATTCGCAGTAAAATGGAAAAAACGCTGCGTAATTTCAAGTCTAACTGGTCCTAAGCGAACTCGTTTCAAGGAGGTGAGTCATGGCGTCATTACGCGACATCCGTAAGCGGATAAAGTCGGTAAAAAACACGCAAAAGATCACCAAGGCGATGAAAATGGTCGCCGCGGCAAAACTGCGTCGTGCGCAAGAGGCGGCCGACGCAGCTCAGCATTATGCGGACGGCTACCGGCATCTGGTTCAGAGCCTTAGCACCATGGTCGATGCGACAGATCACGAACTGCTCGCCGAGCGCCCGGAACCTCGTCGCGCTGAGGTCGTGGTGCTCACATCAAGTCGCGGGCTTTGCGGCGGTTTTAATAGCAACCTGCTTAAAATGCTTACCCGCTTTATGGCCGGCGAAGGTGCTGATTACGATGAAGTTCTGGTGACGACCATCGGCCGTAAGGGCTCGGATTTTGTCGCCAAACGCTTCGTTCATCGGGCCGACTGCACGCAGATCTTTGTCGAAGGTGATCGTATTGTTGAGGCGCGTGAGTTGACCCAGGACTTGGCCAAGCGCTTCGTCGATGGCGACCTCGATCATGTCTATGTTCTCTACAATCGCTTCGTCTCGGTGCTCACTCAAGAGCCGACCTTGGAGCGCATGTTGCCCACCGACCTCCCGGAAGGTGTTGAGCCTTCCGATGTGCAAGTTATCATCGAGCCAGACCCGCAATCCTTGTTGGATTACGTGTTGCGGCAACAGTTGTTTTTGTCGCTTTATCAAGCGGTTCTCGATACCGAAGCTGGCGAACATGCCGCGCGCATGAGGGCCATGGACGGTGCCACCAAGAACGCCGG
>JAPKCE010000138.1 GCA_028823075.1 Myxococcota bacterium | reverse complement strand
CTTGATATGGGCAGCTAATGCCTCGCCGGTGGGCGCAGCAAATTGCATGGCGGTGATCATATCACCCAAATTGGGCAAACTTCGCATGACTAAGAGCCGCGCTGTTTTGGACCAGCGCATCGCCGCTAACGTCATGGCTCCGGGCGGTGAAAAGCTCCAGGCGTGGCGGAAATTGCGGTTGTCCGGGCCGCCTTCGTCTTTAAAACCCACGGCAAAAGCATCGTTCATGCCGGAATGGATGAGCACCCAGTCCGGCCGCAATTCAGGCACCAACATGGCGGTCACGCCGAGCAACTCAAAGCTGCTGTAGGCTGGTAGCGCCAAACTCACCGCGTCGGCCGGCTGGTTCTTGCTGGCGAGTAGGCCTTCGAGTTGTTCGGGCCAGACGCTGGCAGCTTTTCCAAAGTACATACCATAAGTGGTCGAGGCGCCGAGCGCGACCAAGCGCAAACGTCCCTCGACCGGCTCGACGGGCAGCGCGGCTTGGGCGCGAAAGCCCAAGGAATCATGAGCCTTTTGACCGTTTTTAAATTGGTAATCGCTGGCTCCAACGTAATTGAAGTAAGGATGCGCTTGATAGCGACTCACCGTATGGCTGTCTGAGCCGGTCAAACCGAGCATCAACTCCACCGCCACACGCTGGTCCTTAGGCACGGCTTTGCGGTAATATCCGCAGCTCACGACTTCCAGCAGGAGCAAACTCAGCAAGGTCGAGATTAACGCCTTTTTCTTATCCATGTTTAGCAACAGCCTTTCGCGTCGCTCGGCGAAACCTCGTCGCAGCGGATCAACCGATAGGTCCAGGCCGCGGCGATAGCACCCAAGCAAGGTGCCAAAATAAACAACCATAACTGACTGAAGTCACCCAAGACAAGGGCTGGTCCAAGGCTGCGCGCTGGGTTCATCGAGGCGTTGGTCAAAGGCCCGCAAACCAAAGCGCCGAGCGCCACGGTTGCTCCGATGGCGACCCCTGCTAACTGCCCAACGGCGCGATGGTCGGTAGCTACCGAGGCGATAACAAACATCAAAAAGAAGCTGATGATGAATTCGACGGCAAAACCCGCGGCGATGGGCAAACTGCTCTGAGTCAGACCCGCAACATGAGACGGAAGAATGAACCTTAAAACCAACATGGCGGCGATGGCAGCGAGGCATTGAACCCCCGCGTAACCGGGTACCTCACGCCAGGGGAAACGACCGCTGCTAGCGAAACCCAAAGTTACCGCCGGGTTGAAATGCGCGCCTGAGATATGCCCAGTGGCGTAGATCATCACACAGACCACCAGGCCAAAAGCCGCGGCGATTCCGCCATTGCCCATCGAGCCCGGACTGAAGGCTTCGACGCTGATGGCACCGCAACCGCCAAAAACCATAGCGAAGGTGCCGATAAATTCAGCGAGTAGTTTGCGTTTATCAGTCATCGGGATTCTCCCTTACTTGCAGCGCATAAGGCCAAGGCAAGGGGCGGGGCAATGCTTTGCTGTCACGAGAAGACTCGAAACTTGAACAAAATGCGGCTAGGCTCGCGCCGCCTTGGAGGCCCTTTTGAAAACCAACTCTCTTTTCGCTATTGTTCTTATTTTATCGGGCTGCCCCGAAACGCCAACGCAGGGACCGGTTGACGCTGGAACTCCCGATGCCGGCGCTGCGCCGCTTGGCTATTGCGCCGCCAACGGACTGACCGAGAAAGCATTTAGCGCCGAAGCGCCGACCGCCTTTCAGAGACGCCAACCGGCTGGGGATTTTAGCGTCCCTCTACCTTACGACGAGACCTTCACTTTGAGCGAACGCTGGAGCGGTTGCGACAGCTATGTTTTCCTACCGAATAATCTGCCGATCTCGCGGGTCGACCCCACCAGCGTCTGGGGTACCGATTTTGCAGCGCTCATCGGCAACTCACCACGCAACGTGCATTACTTCTTTGTCATCGCAGGCAACGGAGGCAGCGCGGCGACACGCGACCTGCAGGGCTTACGCGCCAACATCGAGATCTTTCTCGCTACCCTCAGCGATGACGATTACGATCATTGGTTGGGCCGTTTGCATACGATTCGCGGCAACACCTCCAGCTTAGAAGACGGGCTGGTTAAATCGATGTTCGCAACCCCGGTCGGCGTCAAAGGCTGGGCCATCGACCGTTTCCAAAACTTGCGCGGTCTGGGTAGCTTGGCCGACGTCAACGCCTACAGTCAGGGGCTTAAAGACCAGGACATGTGGCCTTGGGAAGCCCGCCTTTTCTCGCTTGGTTTCGAAGCTCAATATTTCAATTTCGAAGCCGACCGGCAACAACGTTTGGACGCCGAAGAGGTGACGGAAATCACCGTCTTTGATGGTTCGGTGATCGAACAGTTCGGCGAAGCGAGCGTCAGCTTGCCAGCGGCCGCCACGATGGCAGGTTTCGACACCATGGAATTCGATATTTTGATGGAATGTCCCAATAAGGAACAAGCTGAGTTCGGCAACTGCGGTGCCTGGGATTATTTGGCGCATGTCTGGTTGCGCGACGAAGCCGACGAGAACTGGCTTGAGATGGGCCGCGCCATCACTACCTACCACCGTGAATCACGCTGGCTGATCGACGCCTCCTGGGCCCTGGCCTGGCTGCAAAATGGCGGTGAACGACGCATCAAATACGAATGGGCGCCATCGTGGAACAAGCAGCCCACAGGGGTCACTTTTAAGCTTCGTTTGTCGAACCAAGGCAAAGGCGTAGCAGCGCGTAGTTTAGTGCCTATTTTCACGGGCGGACCACTGAACTCAACGAGCAACGAACGTGACGCGGCGCTGTTCAATGTGCCCGCCGATGCCACCAAAGTCGAACTGGTGGTGCTCACCACCGGGCATGGAATGGACGCTCAAAACTGTGCGGAATTTTGTGCCCATTCCCACCATTTCACCTTGGCCGGAACGACTTTTGACCAAGAGTTCCCAGACGTGGGCAATCAGAGCGGCTGTGCCGAAACGTCAAACGAAGGAACCACCCCGAACCAAGGTGGGACCTGGTGGTTTGGTCGCGGCGGTTGGTGTCCCGGGCAGATGGTCACACCCTTTATTCGCGACCTGACGCCGCTCGTCAGCGCCGGGTCGGAAGGGAGCATCAGCTATGAAGCGAAAATCAACGGGCGTGCGCCTTTTGACAACGCAGGAAAAATTGAACTGCGTGCCTATGCCGTGTTTTACCACTGAAGCTTAAACGCACCAAACCAAGGAAGCACCGCTTGGCCTGCGCGCTGCGCTAAAATAGCAACAACGACAGCTTCACCCAAATGGGTGTACAGAGCGGCTGCTTTTCCATCGTATTTGCGCCTCTTCACGTCTCGCCTAATGGCCTCTTCAAACCGATGCACGCCGCACAACGCAGAAAGTCGACTTGCGGTGAGCCGCGAAGCAACCCTAATTGAAGTTACAGTGCCTTCGGAGACTCGATGAACGTTCTTGATTTCATGCTCAGCTCAGCCGCAACTTTGGGTGAGATCCACCCTCAGACCCGACGCTACCGAGCGCAGACAAAGCTGCTCGCCGAAGATGTTCCCTATACAGACAGCGGCCTGGTGGCTCACCGTCTCGATGTGCATGCGCCCCGAGTTTCCAACGGAAAATTACCGGTGTTGTTTCATGTGCACGGCGGCGGCTTTCGCATTTTATCCAAAAATAGCCATCGCTCCGTCGCCAGGCGATATGCCGCAGCGGGCTACCTGGTCGTGAACGTCAACTACCGCCTGACCCCAGAAGGCCAATACCCCGCCGCTTTGGAAGACGTCTGCCAAGCCCTACTTTGGACACTTAAAAATGCCGAAAGCTACGGCGGCGACCTGTCACGCTTGGCCTATGCCGGTGAATCAGCCGGCGCCAACTTGGTTTTATGTGCTGCCATCCTCGGCTGTTTTGAACGACCCGAACCTTGGGCCAAGGCGGTTTTTGATGCCAACCCCTCGCCCGCTGCTGTGCTCCCCGCTTGTGGTCTTTTTGAAGTGCATCATGCGGCTCGATACCTGGACGATGACAAACTGCCGCGCTGGTTGCGAGCGCGCATCAAAGTCATTTGCGATGGCTATCTCGGTGATGAACAAGCCAGCAGTCTAGCGAGCCCTTTGCATCTGCTCGAAAGCGACGAGGAGCCCAAACGCCCCCTGCCACCGATGTTCGCGGTCTGCGGTGATATCGATCCGGTTCTCGACGATAGCTTGCGCTTAGGAAAGGCACTAAAACAGCGAGGAAATGCGGGAAGTGTCGAGCTTTATCGCGGTTCGCACCATGCCTTTCACGTCTTCTTTTCGGCCAACGCACAGCGCGCCTGGGCCGATCAGTTAGCGTTTTTAGAACGTCACCTAGGGGGTTAGGGTGCTTAAACTCAACGAGCGCTTGGCGCCAGTCAGGCCATGTCATGTCCTCTAAACCCGATCGGGACCTTCCCGAATACAGCGCTTTTTTAGCTGATTCGTTGCTTGAACAATTATGCAGCGAGAGCGAGGCCGTCGACGCCGTTCCCGGGCTCAGTTTGGCCGCCGGACTGCGCCAGCAATTCCCAGAAATCCTAAGCGACGAAGCGCTGCAATTTGTCTGCTCGTTATATCAAGAATGTAAGGCTCCATTGGGTCAGGTGCTGCAACAGCGGGTGCTGGATCGCGCCTTTATCGATGCCCAAACGAAAAGCTGTACGGGCCCTAACCAGAGCATCGGTTTCGCTTCGGGGGATTACCAAACGGTGATCGGTAAGCGCGACGCGTCGGGACGGCTGGTCGTCGGACCGCTGCCCGAGCAAACTCTAGGGTCACCGGTTCATATCCCCGAATTTTTACGCGGCGATCAGATCACCCTTTTTGGGCCTCCCGACAGCGCCAAAATGACGATTAACGCCATGAACGCGCTGCATCGACAACTCCCCGGTGAGCATCCGCTCGTAGCCCAGCTGGTCAGCGAATCCGGGCAGGTCCCGCGCTGGGGTGCCGACAGCGAGGATTCAAAAACCCCGAGCGCCGCCAATATGCTTGCTGCGCAGGAGAACTTGCGCGCCTGTTTTGCGAAAGAGATCGATTTTACCGACTCGCGTGGCAAGCGTTATGCATTGGCGGCAAGCGGCTTAGCGAAGCCTGTAAAACGCTTTGTTGGGCTCGCTATCCCCGACGGGAATTGGCTGTATATTGGCAACCCTCTGCCCTTGCATCTTGTCGATTTTGGCCTGCATCTGTTTCACAACGCGCAACTCCTCGAAGCTTTAGTATTCTACGTTCCCAAGCTCGAAAACGAAGAAGAAGCCGCCTATTTGGCGTTCATGATCGCCAAGGCTGAGGCGCTGACCAAGGCTCGCTTGCCCGCTTACAAGCTTGGGTCCGTGCGGGTGATCTTGGTCTTTGAAAACCCCCGCGCTATCTTCCGCATCGGCGAAATGGCCGAAGCTCTTCACCCCTATTTCCTCGGCGGCTCGCTCGGGTGGCACGACTTTTTGGCCTCGGCTGCGCGGCTCTTTAAACATGACCCGAACTACCGGATCCCGGTGAAGGCCGACCCGAACATCGTCATCAATCACATCCGCGAAAGCCATCAAATCCTGGTCGACCACCTCAGTCCCATCGGCGCCATGAAAATTGGCGGCATGTATGGGGTTCTTTTTGAAGAGGGTAATGCCGCGAGTTTCGAGGTCAGCATGGTCGGGTATATTCGCGACGTCTGTACCCAACTCAAGCGCGGGCTCGACGGGTTTTGGGTGGCGCATCCCGATTTTGTGCGCATCGGAATTGCTTTAACGGAAAGTTGGCGACGGCTGCAGGCGGACCCCACGGACGCGAGTCTACGCACCATCGTCTCCGATCTCATCCCCAACCCCATCGAACTCGAGCCTCTGCTCGAATTCCTCGCGGGCGATGATAT
>JAPKCE010000137.1 GCA_028823075.1 Myxococcota bacterium | reverse complement strand
CAAAAAACAGAAAGTATGTGGCGGTTGCGAGCAGCCAGAAGAGCATATTTTTGCTTACAAACAACGACGCAAACCCCGGGTCCGGCGCTTACGATCGCCATCGCCCTAGACCCTCAGTCGCCCCATACCTTGAGCCTAGCCGAACGTTATTTGTCCGACGCCACCGCCTCCCAACGCCCAGCCCGCATGCAGGTGAGCAAGGCATGGTTTGGCAAGCATTTTTTACTCGATTCAGCGCTTTGGCTGGGAGCCGCAAAGAACGCCTCGGCGCCGCAGAGCTTAGGGCTTTGGCAGCGTGTTGTGGCGGCAGACCCCGAAGGCTCCCGGGGCCGCCGCGCCATGCTCGCGCTTGCAGCAAGCGCGCCCACCGACGCCGAGCGTATTGTCTGGCTGCGCAAGGCGCTCAAACCGCATCGCAGTGTGCTCGCGTCGTTTGGGCACGGCGATTTTGCCGGCCTTAGCCGAGCAGCAAAACAGCTCGCCGAACTCTGCGCCAAAACGGGTGATACTGCCTGTCAAGAATGGTCCCAAAAGCGCCATGCGGAGCTTGAGCGATGATCGAGTTCAACAATCTGCGTCTCGGCCCCATTATGGATCTAACGATGATCCTTCCGGAAGGGAAACTATACGCCTTACTGGGCCCCACCGGTTCGGGGAAAACGTTATTGTTGCGCTGTTTAGCCGGCCTGCAAGCGCCCGAGACAGGTAGTGTGGTGATTCATGGGCGCCAACTCTATAGCGGCGATTCAAAGGTGACCGCGGCACATTGCGCCGAGGTCGGTATGGTCTTTGATACCCATGCCACCTTACCTGACCAGACGGTGCTCGAGAACGTTCGCCTGCCGCTTGATCTGCGCGGCGTTGAGGTCGAAGAAGGCAACGACCGAGCCCAGGTTTTACTCGACGAGTTGGGCATAGGCGAGGCGGCTCAAAAACTACCCGCGGAATTAAGCGGCGGTATGCTGACGCGGCTCCAACTCGCTCGCGCCCTAATCCACAACCCTCACTTCTTGGTGCTCGATGGGCCGACGGCTGGGCTCGATCCCGTGACCGCGGCTCGCTCCATGCAACTCATTGCCCGTCTCCTCGCCGAGCGCGGTGCCACGGGGGTGGTTTCTACCCACGATATTCGCTCCGCTTTACCCCATGTTGATTATGTCTTGTTGGTCGCTGGAGGCCTAGCTCGTGGACCCCTGCCACCCGTTTTGGCAGGCGATGTTCTTGACTTCAGCGAGGGGCATCGACCGTGGTAAATTTCCTCCAAGGCCTCCTCATGCCGGTTCGCTGGATCATTCCCGCGGCGCTGCTGCTCAAAAAAGTGCTTAGCGTGCGTCCAGACTTTCGTGAAACCATCTCCCAACTCGAGCATTTCGGTTATCAGAGCATCCTCATCGTCGTCGCCGCTGGCATGGCGGTTGGAGGTATTGTTGCCGTTCATTCAGCCGCTTATGTTGCTAATTACAGCGCCGGCGAGCTTGCGGGTTGGGCCGTTGGTTACGCCACCTTGCGAGAGGTCGGGCCCTTGCTCACCGGACTCCTTTTGGCCGGGCGAGTCGGGGCGATGAACGCCGCGGAGCTGGCCGATATGAAGGTGCGCGGTCAACTGCGCGGACTCGAAGCGCTGGGTCTTGACCCGCTGCCCATCGTCATCGCGCCACGGGTCTACGCGGCGATGATCGCTGGGATCTCCTTGTTCAGCGTGGCGGCCTTAGCCTCGCTCGTTACAGCGGTGATCGGCGTGACGGCGATGAGCGGCCTTAAATTACTGCCCTTTCTCTTCTCACTTCATGACGGAACCCACCTTAGTTACCTTTTCGTCGGCCAAGCAAAGGCAGGTCTGTTCGCTCTGGTCGTGGGCCTTTTAAGCACCCACGAGGGCCTTAAAGCACAATCCGGCTCGAGCGCCGTTGGCACCGCTGTCAATAATGCCGCCGTTGCTTCAGCGGTGGGCATCGTCACTGTCAATTTCGCCTGCACGTGGGTGTTCTAGATGAAAACCTTGGAAAAAATTGGTTCCAAACCACCCTGGCTCGTCGGCAAGGGTTGGTTGCATCTTGATCATTTGGCGGTCTCGAGCTTGCCGTTGGTGGTGGTAACTCTGAGTCTCGCTGGGGTGGCTTTCGCTCGCGAAGGCGCCGTTCAAGCCAAGCAGATCATCGGCACCGTCGAAGTGCTCGGCCCCGACTTCATGCGCCTCACCGTGACCGAGATGGGCCCAGTGATCACGGCGCTTATGCTGACCATGCGCATCGGCAGTGGCATCGCCGCCGAGATCGCCAATTTGACGGTCAGCCAAGCCACCAGCGCCTACCAAGTTTTTGGCGGCAAACCGAAACGAGACTTGGTGTTGCCCAGGGTATGGGCAGGAATTGTAGCGTGTGTCCTGCTCGTCCCAATCGGCGTCGCCAGTTTCCTTTTTGCGGGCACCGCCGCCGTCTTCTTTTGGTACGACGTTCCGGCCGAAGAGTTTTTGTTCTTCCGCTACCTCGACGGTCTGGATTTAGCCTGTGCCATGATTAAAGCGGTGGCCTTTGGCGCCGTGATCCCCTTTATAGCCGCGCGTACCGGCCTTGCAGCGCGGGGCGGTTCGGGGGCTGTGGGCAAAGCCGCTGCCACCGCGGTGGTGCATGGGACCATCGCCGTTTTGTTCATTGATCTGCTCGTCGCCGCGGTGATCGCTTTGCTGCGCGATGGTGTCTTATGAACGCCAACGTCCATCCCATCGAAGTGCTTGGGCTGCATAAAGCCTTTGGCGACCATCGCGTTTTACAAGGCGTCGATTTGACTCTGCACCGACAAGAAATTCTTTATGTCGTGGGGCCATCGGGCACCGGCAAGTCGGTACTCAGCCAATGCATTCTTGGGTTTTTAGAGCCCGACGCCGGAACCTTGCGGCTGGGTGGCCGCGAGATCCCACCCTACGCTGACGAACGTTGGCTGGCGCTGCGCCGACAAACCGCGTTGGTCGTTCAAACCCCCGCTCTGCTCCAGGAGCGTACCGTACATGAGAACGTCGCTTTGGCGGCCCGCCACGCGCTGGGCGCCTCCACCCGAATTGCCGACCGGCGGGCCAGCGAGTTGATTGAGCAGTTGCATCTTAAACACCTGACGAACCAACGTGCCGGAGAGCTTGGGCCGGGTATTGCTAAGGCCGTGGCTTTGGCCCGAGCGCTGGCTGTCGGCGCCACCACCTTGGTACTCGACGAGCCGACCACCGGACTTGACCCGATTCAGGCTTTGGTCGTGGATGAGGCGATTACCGATGCGGTGCGTAGCGAAGGCATCAGCGCCCTGGTTATCAGCCACGATTTGGAGAGCATGAAGAAAGTCGCCGATCGCGCCATCCTCTTGTACGCTGGCCGCGTGCAGGTACAAGGAACCCCTGCGGAACTGCTCGCCGAAACCGATGAGGTTTGGCAGCAGTTCCAATCAGGACGAGCGGAAGGACCGATTTAATGCTGGCCACAAGGTTACGAGTTGTCATCTTGGCGCTCACCAGCATGGTGTTGTTCTTCGGGCTTCTTGCGTATTTGGCCGATTGGCTTCCGGAAAATGGCGAGGCCTATCGCGTGCGTTTTGCCTACGCCGGACCTTTGCATCCCGGCGCTCGCGTGCGCATGGCAGGGCAGACCATCGGTCGAGTCGGTGATGTGCGTCTTCTTGATGAGAGCGAGCGTAGCGATGACCCAAGTCATCTGCTTGAAGTGCGCGTCGTGATTCGCCCGGAAGCGGTCCATCTGATCGGTCGTAAAACCCGTTTCGTGGTCACGACTCGCGGCGTACTCGGTGAACATTATGTCGATGTGATCCCCGGAGCGCCTGGCGACGACCCTTTATCGACCAGCCATTCGATCAACGGTATCGACCAACCGCGCACTGATCTGGTGCTGGCCTCCGTGCAAAGACTCGTCGATGGCTTGGTCGAAGTGCTCAAAGACGACCCGGATGCGCTAAAAGACCTGTTCGCGAACACCGGCAGCTTGATCGCTAACCTCGATCGCGCCTTGAGCCGCAATTCCGAGGCTGTTGACGAGCTCATCAACGGCCTGGGCAAGGCCAGTAACGGCATCGCGCAAGGGGTAGGGACTGGGAAGGAGCTAGCCGCTTCTATACGTGAACTGCGCGCTGCAAGCGCGGCGATCACCCGAGATATTCCGAGCATGGCGAAAGAGATTAATACGGTGGCTCAAGGCATGACCGGCGCCCTTAAAAGCGTTGACGTTGCGGCCCGAGAGATCGGCAGCGCGGCCGGGGGTATCGACAAGGCGCTGCTCTCAATCAACGCTCTTCTCACGGACGAAAAGGGTCATGTTTCGAGCTTTTACGACGATGCGATGGGGCTCATGAAAGAACTCAACGCTGTGGGGCGCAGTGTTTCTGGAATCTTAACCGCAATCGACGCTCGCGAAGGCCTCGCCGGCGCATTAATCTACGACCCCGAACCGCTCGAAGACTTTAAAGAACTGCTGCACGAGCTGCGAAAGCAGCCCTGGAAGTTAGTCTGGAAGCGATGAGCGAATTGGGCTCCGACCAGGCTATTCGCATGCAAGTGACGCGTATTTTTCCCGAGCGCCGCGAGGAACGCATGGACCCCGTGGTGGTCGAAGCGCCGCTCGAACTTCGTTTTGGCGATGAGGCTTGGATGACCACCATGCGCACGCCCGGGGACGACCTCGACTTGGCACTAGGGCTGCTCTTCAGCGAAGGTGTGATCAGCTCAGTGGATCAGGTGGTTCGTCTGGCTCATTGTCCGAAAGCTGACCCTCCCGAGAGTTTAGTGCGCATCGTGCTGACCAAAGGCTGTTCACTGCCGCGTCGCCGCGCCGTCTTCGCCTCGTCGTCCTGTGGGGTCTGCGGCAGTCAGGGGATCCAAGATCTGCGTCGCCGCTTTGCCTGCCGAGAGCAGATCGTGAGCCTACCTGAAGAGGTGCTCATGAAGGTCACCACAAGCTTGGCGCCGATGCAGAAAATTTTTCAGATCACCGGCGCTTTGCACGGTGCAGCGTTGCTCGATGGTGGCGGCGAAGTGCTGGTTGCCGCCGAGGATGTCGGGCGCCATAACGCGGTTGATAAAGTGATCGGCAAGGCGCTTCGGCAAAACGTATTGATGGCGAACCGGCGCATCCTCGCGGTGACCAGTCGTGTGGGCTTTGAGATCGCCGCCAAAGCATGGGCAGCTCAGGTGGAGGCCCTGGTCGCGGTGGGTGCACCCTCGGATCTCGCCATAAAAACTTGTGCCGAGGCGGGGATTCAACTCGCAGGGTTCGCCACCGGTGAGCGGCTTAACTTGTATACCTTCTAAGCGGCTCGCTTGTTCTAATGTTCTGCGAAGCGTAGAAGAACGCAACTTTACCCCCTGGAGTGATCATGAAAAAACTTCTTCTTCCTGCACTATTTCTTTGCATCACCGGCTGCCCATCGATCCATACCTTGCGCACCGCTGAGGTGCTCAAACCCGGTCAGAGCGAAGTCGTCGGCCATGTGGGCAGCAACGGGTTTGTGGTCTCGGCCGATGCTAGCGTTGCTGGTGAAAGCGCTGAAGCCTCGGGGGGGCTATTGCTTCCCTTCGCGGTCGTCTCCTATCGCACAGGCATTGCCGACCGGATGGACATGCAGATCAAAGTCGATTTGGGCATCTTTCCGGAGTTGAGCCTGGGTTATCAATTCGTGGGCACGCCGGGAGAAGGTGGCCTGGCTGTGAGCGGGACTGTCGGCATGAAGTACTTTCAGACCGTCGGTTTGTCCGGCGGTTCCAGCGAATCATCGAGCGTTGTTTACCTTCCTTTGACGCTGATGGCTGACCTTCCCATAGACGGTCATAAAATCATCCTGCGCGGCGGCTCAATGGTTCTCAAGTTTGGAGACAACGTTTTCATC
>JAPKCE010000136.1 GCA_028823075.1 Myxococcota bacterium | reverse complement strand
TAGCCGCCTGCGGTGATGGCATTCAGCGCAACGACCTCACACCCGAACAAGACGGCTTTGAGGAATGCGACGACGGCAATGAGGCCGACAACGACGCCTGCACAACCGGCTGCAACCCAGCCCGCTGCGGCGACAGCATTCGGCGCGTCGATATTGCCGAAGGCGAGGCTGGCTTTGAGGTTTGTGATGACGGCAACCGTGAGCAAACCGATGCCTGTCTAAACAACTGTTCCGCGGCGTCCTGTGGCGACCAGTATATTCAAGCCGGCGTTGAAGACTGCGATGATGGTAATCGCGTCAATACTGACGGCTGCCGCAACGATTGCACCCTGCAACGCTGCGGTGACGGCCTGGTCGCTGAGGGCATCGAAGCGTGCGATGACGGCAACCAAGATCAAACCGATGCCTGTTTGAACGATTGCACGGTTGCGCGTTGCGGCGACGCCCAGGTGCGCGCCGGCGTAGAAGCGTGCGATGACGGCAATCAGGTTCAAACCGACGCTTGCCTCAACGACTGCAGCGCAGCGTCTTGCGGCGATCAGCATATTCAGGCCGGCGTTGAAGCATGCGATGATGGCAACCAAGTGCAAACCGATGCCTGTCTCAACAGTTGCGCCAGGCCTCGCTGTGGCGATGGTGTGGTGCATGCTGGGGTCGAAAGTTGCGATGATGGCAACATCGACGCTGGCGACGGCTGCAGCGCTAATTGCGTCAACGAAGCGACCAATTGCACGCAGATAAATGACCCGAACGGCTATCAGGTGATCATCGTCCCCGGGCGCGTTGTACTGGGCCCGAACAACACCCACGCGGTACGCTGCCGAGACGAGGGTGGGGGCAGGATTCGCATTTATGAAACTTCGAATTTCGATTGTCTGCGCTTCGCGCCGGTTGGCGTCTTTGCTGGGCGCGGCCCCTACAGTCAGTCCATTCTAGCCGTGACTGAAAATCGCGTGCGCATCTGCAATGCCCTGGGCTACGCCAATTCCAATGGAGCCAGCACCGGGGTTAACGGTTCCACCGAGGCGGTGATCGATGCCGATATGAATGGCTTCACCACAGCACCGCCCGGTGTTGATTGGCTTTGGATCGATTGTTGGAATTAGCTGCGTTGGCGCGGCGATCGAGTTCTCTGGCGCTTTTCTTCGGCAATCGCTCGGGTAGTCTAGGCACTCCCGAACGAGCCTTTTCTGGGAATATTAATGAGTTGGTCGCAAATGGCATTAGCCAACCGATGTGCCGATGGGGCGCCGTTAGCGCTCGTCAAACGGGCCTGCGGTTGCCGTAAAATCTAGCAAGGGCTGGATACCCCTGACGGCACCGGTGTGCGAAGGAACCAGCCAGTCCACAGTGAGGTGATCTCGCGCTAAGCGACTCGCTAAGCCGGCAAGCGACGAGGCTGCTCGGCTCGGGTCTTCCGAGAAGCCTTCCTCAGAGACAATCGCTCCTGCCTTGTTGACGCGAGCCGTATCACCCAGAATGACCACACCATCGACCCAATAAACAGCCGACCCCGGAGTGTGTCCTGGCACCGAGAGCACTCGGATGGTGTGATCGCCAAAGCGCAACTCTTGACCATCCGTTAGGACTTGGTCGATCTCGCCGTGGGTTAGACCATGTGTCGTCAGGTTCGGCTGCTCGGGTCTAAGCGCCAAGACCTTGGCTTGAGGAACCAATGAAAGCCCACCAGAGTGGTCAGCGTGACCATGAGTCATCAATACATGGGTGACTTGATCCGGAGTCAGACCATGCTCAGCAAGCCCCGACTTCAAGGTGCCTTCCCGCCAGCAGCTATCGAACAAGATCACTCGATCCCCGGCTTTGAGCAGGTAACAACTGGTGAACCAGTCTTTGATCGTTACGACCGAACCAAAGGTTTTGCCGTCTTCGATCGCCGAGATGTCGGCACAACTGCAAGCGAGAAGAAGAACTAGTAATGATCTGTGCATGGTCGCCGTTTAGCCGATCTAAACCGCTCATTCAACTAGCCGATGCAAATGCGGAGCCGTCTTGAATTTTTGGTCTGGAAAGTTCAAAATAAAGCCTGACTAGGGAAGCTTTAGCATGTTGTTACAGTCGATATATCTTAGAACACTTTGCGCCTTCGCTTTGGTTTTAAGTATGTCGTGCGGCGAGCAGGTTGTCGTGCCTGAAGTCGAAGCAAAATGCAGTAATTAGCAGATTGAATCGGGCGAGGAATGCGACGACGCTAATGACAACCCGACCGATGACTGCAGCAACTGTCAGCCAGCGACCCCAGCGCCGACTACAGCGACGCACTTCGATGACCTAGGCATGGTCGGTTTAGTTGATATTCCGGTAGCGGTTTCATTTTTTGAACGACTTGTGCTTGATTGAAGCAGGAGTGAAGATCCTTGCTGCTAGGGCTTTTCATGAGTTTTGATTAATTTCGATCTTGATCTTTACTTGAACGGGCTAGTCGGTTTAGGCGATTTTTGCCTGGAGTTTAACTGCGAAGAAGCTAATTCTTGCGGGTCGCTCATCTGGACGGGTGCCGTCTCGAGCAGAACAGGCTAAACACGGGCTAAGCCGGAGGGAACGAGGTCGACACATGAATATCCGCAGTTTGGTATTACTCGTCGTCAGCGCCGGCTCGCTCGCCTGCGGAGACTTTACCATTTCGGCTCCTACCGCCAACGAGTGCCTAGAGGCTTGCCGCGCCGAAGAAGTCTGCGTCGGCGCTTTGTGCGAGCCGGCTGACAGCATCGATGCTGGCCCTGCGACTGATGCGGGCTCGACACCAGGAGCGGACGGCGGAGCTGCTGGCGCGTCCGACGCGGGAACCACCCAACCGGTCGATGCGGGAACGCCTGCGCCGGTTGGCGGTGATGGATCGTCCCGCGACTCGGCGGCGATTTCTTGTCAGGCGCTGCTTGCGGCGTCCCCCGCCACTGGAAGTGATCGGTTCTTTATCGACCCTGATGGGCCTCAAGGCCCGATTGAACCCATGGAGCTCTTTTGCGGCATGGAATACGATGATGGCGGATGGACCCAAGTGGCTCGCCTCGAATACGGGGACGAAGTTTGGGATGCTTGGTCCGACACCGAGGGGCGTCCGGGCGGCCGCGGTAGCTGGGGCGTCGCCCTTGACTGGTTCTCTGGCGATGACGACGGTCGAGATCTCGAGATTCTGATCGGAGCCACGGGTACTTCCGAAAACGGTTACTACCTTGGACCCAGTTACAGTGATGTACCGAAAGCGGCATGGCAGCCAGGCGTCAATGTCGAGCAGGTCATTGGTGACGGCTTTGACGTACGGACTCCGGGCGAGCCGTTCGAGCGCTGTGAAGCGGACATCTGGCGGCGTAATCGTCTCTGGTCGTGGGCGATCGCTCGCGGTGAAGAGGGGTGCTCGGGATGGGCATCTGGTGGCGGCTTCGTTATCTACGGTTCGAACCGAGCAGCAGATCGGGCGCTTAGCCTTTGGGGCTTGAACGCCTTTGGCGCGAACAATCAAGGCGCTCGCTTTGAAGCAGTCGAACTCTTCGTTCGGCGTCGCTAGTCGGGTCCAAGCGATCACTGTAACGGCCTAGAACTCCCTCTTGTGGAGGGGCTCAAGCCAGCTGTTGTAGGTGCCTGCGCTGGACGCCACCGCTATTTCGTCCAAAGCGATCATATTTTGCACGGGTTTGATCTGGGGCATTAGCTCCGGAACTCCCCTAGTTTATAAGTTAAACCAGACTGTTAACGATGCCTTGGCGGCGTTGTTGCTTCTGGCCCTATTGCTGGGGCTAGTCGAAAAACACGTTTTTATGTTGAAATAACGCCCAAAGCGTATATTGTGGCAACAGGACCTGAGGATTAGTCACTATGCGTTATTTTCGTTCTCGTTTGTGGGACATCAACTCGTCGTTTGAAGATAGGCGTTGGGTCTATGTGTCTTATGACCAACTCAACGCTGGTCCGTTCTCGTTGATCGGTAGCGATCCGCGGGACGTGGGGATCGTTCTGATCGAATCGCTTTCTAAAGGGCGGCGGCGGACTTATCACAAACAGAAATTAGCGTTGCTGCTTGCCAACCAGAGACAGTTTGCACTCGAGCAGGCTGAGCTTGGCGTCGCTGTGCTGTATCTCGTAGCCGACAGCTACGAGGCGGGTATCCGGAAGGCTCACGCTCAAATCGGAGTGATGGAGTGCATGGAGCATGCGGAACGCGAGCTCCGTCAAGAACTTGAGAGCGTCGTGGACGAGGGAAAACTCGTAGTTCAAGCCAACCGACTTTGGTTGACGACCGCCCAGGACTTTGAGGTGGCCTGCTCGAAAGGGACCTGGCGCATGGACCGGTTTTATCGGGTTGTGCGTCGTCAATACAATGTGCTGATCGATGCCGCGGGGCGGCCTGTGGGTGGACGGTGGAGTTTCGACGCCGACAACCGGGAGCGTTGGAATGGAACGCCAAAATCCCCGCAGCCGCTAAGTTTTGATCCGGATCGAATCGTGGAAGAGGTGTGCAACGACGTCGAGACCTCGTTTGCTGATCACCCCGGAGTGCTGACTCCCGAGGCATTACCGACGACGGCGGATGATGCTCAAGCCCTATGGAAGTGGGCGAAAGCAAACTGCCTGGAACATTTCGGGACGTATGAGGATGCCATGTCCGTACGTTCTCGGACTTTGTTTCATACGCTAGTATCGAGTCTGATGAACTTGGGGCGGCTGACCCCTGTGCGTTTGGTCAATGAAGTGTTGGCGATGGATATTCCACTCAACAGCAAAGAGGGCTTTGTGCGGCAGGTGCTGGGTTGGAGGGAGTTCGTGCGCCACGTGCATGTGCAGTCCGATGGCTTCCGGGACCTGCCGGAACGTTTGCACGGTCGAGTCGAGCGCGACGCAGCGGGTTCGGTTAATGCTCTGGGTGCGGCCTTACCGCTACCGCCAGCTTTCTGGGGAGTCGCCTCGGGTTTCAACTGCTTGGACCAGACGGTCGCAGAGGTCCTCGAGACCGGCTACACTCATCACATCAATCGGCTGATGATTCTTTCGAACTGGGCGATGCTCATTGGAGCCTCGCCGCGTGACCTGACCGACTGGTTCTGGGTGATGTTTACCGATGCGTACGACTGGGTCGTCGAGCCCAACGTGTTGGGGATGGGCAGTTTCGCAGCATCGGACATTATGAGCACCAAGCCCTACATTTCAGGCAGTGCCTACTTAAAGCGCATGAGCGACTACTGCTCGGACTGCGCTTTTCAGCCCGGCGTCGATTGTCCGATGACCTCGATGTACTGGAACTTTCTTAATCGGCATCAAGAGCGGCTGGGGTCGAACCCGCGCATGAAGCTGGCGCTCACCGCCGCATCTCGTCGAACGGATGATCAAAAGCGGCACGAAGAGTTGGTGTTTTATAGCGTTCAAGATGCCTTGACCCAGGGCGCTCGTTTGGTCCCTGAGGGGCAGCAGCTACACAGCCCAGTGCTTACTCACAATGGATGAGCCAAAGAAACTGACGGTTGTCGTCGCTGGCGCCACCGGCTTTGTGGGGCAGACACTTCCGAGGGTACTGGCTGACCGCTTCCGCCTGATCGGTTTGTCGCGCTCCGCGACCAAGTCGTTGAAGGGGTATGAGGCGATGCGTCGCGTGGATCTGTTCTCGCTGAGCGGCACTCGGCGAGCGCTCAAGGGCGCCGATATCGCCATTTATTTGGTGCACAGCATGATGCCCTCCGCTCGTCTGGTGCAGGGGCATTTTGGTGATTTGGATCTGATGTGTGCTGATAACTTCGCCAAAGCGGCGAAAGACGCCAAAGTAAAACGCATTTTGTATGTGGGTGGTTTAGTTCCCGAGGTTGATGAAGATCAACTCTCAGCGCACTTAGCCAGCCGGCTTGAAGTTGAACGGGCTCTATCCGGGACAGGGGTTCCGATC